>JAAZED010000201.1 GCA_012512465.1 Oxalobacter sp.
GATGCTGCACTCAAGCCCGTAGTGGAAGCAGGGGAAAAACTGCTTGCACAGCAAAAGGAACTGGAGCCTTATTTCAAGAGCAAGGCATACAAGGAAGATGATCTGGCCAAAGGCAAGGCAGCATTTCCGGAAATGCTGGCAAATTATGATGTCATGATTGCGGCGATGGACAAGGTTGATGATCTGTTGACAGCGTATCAGCGTGCAGCATCTGAAAAACGCCTGGCCGGCTTCAAGGATAAAGGTGACATGCTGCGTTACTACACCGAAGAGAGCATGCTTTATGCACAGGATATCCTGAGCGTATTTGAAGATCCGGAGCAAACCATCAAGTCTGCGGAAAGCTATACCAAGGCAGATGAAATTCTGCCCAAGCTCGAAGCTTCACTTGAAGCGCATCGTAAGGTGATTGAAGAAGAAAAAGGCAAAGGCACCAGCGTCGGTTCATACGAAAGCGTCAACAGCAATCTGACCAGCCTGCTTGGCAGCTATCGTGATCTGCGCCAGAAAAAATCAGGCAATGCCTATAACAGCATGACAAAGCGCTATAACGATGCGGTTGACAGTTATAACAGAGCGGCACGCTTCAGCCGTTGATTCATCGTGGTTTATTGAAAGGGAGCGTAAAATGCTCCCTTTTTTCATGTTCATTTTCTTTGTTTATTGTATTCCCGGCGTCTGATTTCCTTACGTATCAGATATTCGATGCGTCTGATTTCAATAAACACCTCCCTGGACAGCTGTAATTCAAAATGATGGTTATTATCATCCGGATGTTTCGGCATGGCAGCCAGTATTTTTTCCGCTGCCATGAGTTCGTTGCGAGCGTTATTGAAATGCGCCAGGATTCTCAGGTGGTAGAGCTGCATGGGCAAAACTTTCTCAAAAGAGAAACAAAAATAATGCGTAATACGCATCATACAGGATAAAAAGGGAATATGCGTAATGCGCATGAATGGTATGATGCACAGCAGGGACGTCAGCAAGGCATCTTTAAAGCAGGTGTAAGCGGATCAGGTTTTCCGGTAGCGGCGATGTTCCAGCATGGTACCTATGATCGTGATAGAGGTGATATCAGAACGCAGGGAAGGGTAATCTTCATTCAAGGGCATCAGTTGAAAAACCATATCCCCTGACGCACTGCTTCCACGAGGCCGGTATTTTCTGAACAGGGTTTCGTGGTTGACTTTTGCGAGAATAAAATCGCCCGGTTTGGGTTCCTGGCTGGGGTCAATAATGACATGATCATTCTCATGAAAATCAGGCAGCATGGAACTATCGCCAATTTCCAGTGCAAAAGCATTTTCCGGCATATCTGCTGCTGCGGGTATCCAGCGTGACGGATCGGATGACGCATAGGCGCTTAATTCCTGGCGTATGGTGTGCAGCTTGTTTATGTTTTGCAGCGTTTCCGTCTGGGCATAGGTAACAAGCGGGATTTGCTGTCCTGAGGCGACACCTGTTGCAGTGTTGCTGAAAAAATCGACAATACTGCAATCCAGCGCGTTGGCAATAGCGATTAATGTTTCTTCTCTGGGCCACTGTTTCCCGGTTTCGATACGGGACAGATTACCTTCGGATATGCCAGCCCTGAGCTCAACATCGGATATGTTGAGTTTTCTGGATTTCCTGATTTCCCTGATTTTTCTTCCTATACCCATACAGCCATTCTGGTAATAAAATGCGTATCGCGCAAAGCGTGAAAAGCATTTTCCCGCTCTAAATATGCGTAATACGCACATTTAGAGCGGGAAGAAAGAAAAAAGTGCCATCTGCAATGCAGAAAAGCGGAAAAACGTATTAGGGCGTAAAGAAAAGAGGAAGAGGGAAAAGAAAAACAGCCGGTGTATTGACCGGCTGTTTGGAGTTACATCCAGCCCATGGCTTCAGAAAGTTTGTACAAACCGTACATGACGCCGGTACCAACGACCATGACAATCAGGCAGAATTTCATGAAAAACATACGGGAACCTTCCGGTATGGTAGCCGAACAACCGCAGGAAAAATCCCGGTTGGGATCATAAACATCACCGCCCTCAATCAGAGGGGATTGTATCGGGTTGTCACTCACGCTAGGATTGGCGTTCACAATCGGCTTGGGATTAACGATTGGGTTGGCATTAACGATAGGGTTGGTGGCAGACATAGCCATCTCCTTTCGAAATACAAATAAGGTTATCTCGCTTATGCAGGCTTTGCCCACACCACTTAGTGCTGTTATTTTATGAACAGCAGCTTATGCTTTGATTATATCAGGAATTTATCCTGATGATTTTATTCCATTTTTCTTGAGGCTAACGGTTTTTCAGTTCAGGTGCCAACCTGAAGAAAAGGCTTATTTACTGAAGTCCAGTACGATACGTCCCTCGATTTCATTATTTTTCATGCGAGTGAAAACTTCATTAATATTTTCCAGTTTTTCCGTTGAAACCGTCGCATGTACTTTCCCTTCTTCCGCAAACTGGAGAGATTCACGCAAATCCAGGCGGGTACCGACAATGGAACCGCGTACAGTGACGCCACCCAGCACCATGTCAAAGATCGGCAAAGGGAATTCTCCTGGTGGAAGGCCGGTTAAGGAAACGGTGCCTTTTCGCCGAACCATGCCCAGGGCCTGCTCAAAAGCCTTGGGAGAAACCGCAGTGACAAGGGCGCCATGCGCCCCGCCGATTTCTTTTTGAAGAAAGGCTGCCGGATCTGTTGTGGCGGCATTGACGGTGACGCTGGCTCCCAGGCGCTTTGCCAGGTCCAGTTTTGAATCATCAATATCAACAGCGGCAACATTTAATCCCATTGCCCGGGCATATTGCACGGCCATGTGGCCAAGTCCGCCGATGCCGGAAATAACCACCCAGTTGCCAGGGCGGGTATCGGTCATTTTCAGCCCTTTGTATACGGTTACGCCGGCACACAGAACCGGTGCGATTTCCACAAAGCCGAGATTTTTGGGTAACAGGCCGACATAATTGGCGTCAGCAACGACATATTCTGCAAAGCTGCCATTGACCGAATAACCGGTATTTTTCTGTTGCAGGCACAGGGTTTCCCACGAATCCAGGCAATAGTCACAATGCCCGCATGCGGAATAGAGCCAGGGAATACCGACCCGGTCACCTTCCTTGATGTGTTTGACATATGGGCCAACGCCGACAACATAGCCCACGCCTTCATGCCCCGGAATGAAGGGAGGGGCAGGTTTGACCGGCCAGTCACCATCGACGGCATGCAGATCCGTGTGACAGACGCCGCAGGCTTCTACCTTGACCAGTATCTGGCCTTCCCCTGGTACGGGGACAGGCACTTCTTCTATGCGCAGAGGCTTACCGAATTCATGTACGACAGCGGCTTTCATGGTCTTGTTCATAAGTCACCTGTTAAAAGCATTCAGAAAAAAGAGCGTTTTTCTATTGTACCCTCATGATTATCAGGATTTATGAAAGAGGGATGTTGATTTGATCGCTATGGCATTTCATTGATGACAAGAGGGACAGCCAGCTTCTGTATGGGGTATGGCGCCTGAAATTGCGAAAAATATTGATATGCCATAAGCAGTAGCCCAACGCTTTGCTTCATGCTGTTTCCGTATGAAAAACGACACTATCGGTTCCCGCTTTTTCAGGAAAGGGAGGAAATATGTCTCAGGAGATGGGTATGCTTTATTATGGTCAGGGATGTCCGCATTGCCAGATTGTGGAGGATTATCTGTCAGGCAATGGGCTGGGAGACAATGTCAGTCTTCAGAAAAAAGAAGTCTTTCATAATCGGGAGAATCTCGAAGAGCTGAAAAGAAAAGCCAATTCGGCTGGCATTCCAGATGAATTTGTCGGTGTTCCTTTACTGTGTGAGGGAGATAACTGCCTCGTTGGTGAAGAGGAGATTATCAATTTTTTTGAGCAGCACAAACATTGATTTGAAGCGGGAGCCATAGTAGGGTCAGGCCTCATTAAATTGCCTGCTGCAAAGCCATTGTGCCCCAAATGGCGGTGTTGCACCAAGAAATAGGAGCTTGATGGTGGTCTACTACGCCTCTTTCCCCATTTCCCGCTCTTCCTGGCCCTTTGAGTCAAAACGGCTTTTCGCAAACGGAAAATTAATGAGTCCTGATCCTAAAAACCCCCGCTTGTTGCGGGGGTTTTTATTCGTGCCGAAATACGGTCTATCGGGGAAGTTTTACCTGTTTTCTTGGCTTGATGACCTGTGATTCGACCACCATGTCAAGAACATAAGCGGAATCAGCGGAATCAGCAGGCGGGTTGATTATCTTGTATCGTTTGACCCGCAGGAGATTGCGAATGCCCGGCTGGAAGCTGTAACCTTCAATATCCTGATAAAAGGTCTGCCATTGCCCCGGTGTCCCCGTTTTCAGGCCATAACTGTCGTAATAAACCTGGCGAATCTGCAGACACTGTTTGTTCGGGATCAGCGGATGGGAACATGGCGTGGTTTGTGGCGCAACTTCAAGGAAGATGATTTCGCCTTCTGAACCATAACGTGTAGCAGGGGTTTGTACACCGGTCAATTTCAGGATGTCACCATCGGATGTGGTGATGGTCAGGATGGGTTGTTCAGCTGGTGTAATGCTGTAAGTATTGGCACCACGCAAGCGTTTGCTGACTTCATGATCCAGTGCGGTAATCCTGCTGTCAACACACATTTTTTGAGTGGAATGCATGGCGCCGAAAGTCATCTGGTTTTCATAAAGGGAGTAGGTTCCTCCCATATTGTTGCAGGTGTTGCTGATGTTGAATCGGCCATTGTTAAAGTCTACCTGTACAGGCTTGCTGGCCTGCACAAAAAGCGGAGTTATCAGCATTCCCTGGGCATTTCTTGCATCCTGCAACATCCACGAATGGCTGGTCAGGGTGACATTGTCCGATATGGCTGGCATTGTTGTTCGACCTTCGTCAGAGCTTGCGCAACCGATCAGAAAAGCAGGAAATATCAATGCGATCAGATAGCGTTTCATCATCTTCTCCTGTTGAAGGATCAGGGCTCATTAAATTACCTGCTGCAAAGCCGTTGCACCTGGCCCTTTGAGCCAAAACGACTTTTCGCGGACGGAGAATTAATGAGTCCTGATCCTGGCGTTGTTCGGTTAAAAAAAGTAAAACGGGCTTAGCATCATATTACTACGCGACGGGGCAGCAGGTACTACACGGGTTATTTTACGCACAGGTTGATGAAACCGTTTGATTTATCCCGGAAAACAGTAACTTTGGCGTCCTGGACAAAAAGCGGATTTTTCCGCTCAGGCGTTCAGTATTTCCCGTGTCAGTGTTGGCTCGATAACAGGTGCAGGCTCGACAGTATTACGTCCGGCCTGTTTGGCTTTATAAAGCGCATTATCAGCATTGGCAATGTGAAACTGTAAAAACTTGTTGGCATTTTCAGCGTCATACCATTCCGGCTTGATAACGGCGACCCCGATACTGGCGGAAATCGGGATCTGGGTACTGTTGGAGAGTTTGACCGGCGTGTTTTCGATGGCAAGGCGTATACGGTCGGCAACGGCCATGCCCTGATCGAGATCGGCCTTGCCAAAGAAAAAGATAAATTCCTCGCCGCCGTAACGCCCCAGCATGTCAGTCTGCCGCAGATGACCCTGGGCAACTGCCACAATATGCTGCAATGCGATATCACCTTCTGTGTGACCATAGGTGTCATTGAACGTCTTGAAGTGGTCTACATCCAGAAGGGCAACACAGCAGGCGGTATTGTTCTCATGCGCATTATTCAGTTCAGACAGGATCATGGCATGGAAGGAGCGCCGGTTCAGTGTATTGGTCAGCGCATCGTGCTCGGCAAGATATTTGAAGCGTGCTTTGCTCTTCTTCAAGGCATTGGCTGCTGCAGTGCGCAAAGTGATTTCTTTTTGGAGAGAATCGGTCAGTACAGTAAGCGCTTCTTCATTTTGCCTGAGTTCTTTCATGGTACGGTCGAGCTGGGCAACCATGCTGTTAAAGGCAACAGAAAAATCTCCAAGGAAGTGAACTTCCTGCTTGAAATCACCTCGTGCAACCTGCTGTGCCTGCCATGTCAGGTGCCGAAGATTGGATTGCAGTGCTTTTAGGCCGCCGGCAACAAAGCCGCGCATTTTAATGGAGTGTGAGAGATTGCCCTTGGCGAAATCCGAGATGATGAGCCTTAATTCCATCAGCTTGTTGTGAAGCACAACAAACTCCCCATTCCCGGCCAGTTCTTCAGGTACTGACGGAGATGAGGAGCCACCGAGCAACCCATTGATATGCTTTACAATAAGCGATGTAATTTTTTCTTCAGATTTATCCATATATGGGGCGGTTTATTCTACCGGCATCCCCTGGAAACGGCACGTTCGGGCACCCGTGCACCAGCAGTCTATTTCCTTGACGGTATAGACTTTACCAGTAAATTTTTCCAGAATACCAGCGATGAAACCCTCATCATAAATGCAGATAACATCTTCAATGTCCGGCAGGCCGGAGCAGTCAAGATCCTCATCAACGGTAACGTAACACTGCATGGTTTCGTTGTCAAAAGATTCGACACGAAAAATGCCAATACCCAAATCACGGAATAACTCGCTAATTCGTCTGACCAGGGGGGCGGCATCGCTTGATCCGGTAAATTCGGTCAGAAACTGGTCATAAAATGATTTTCCGGCAAGCACGCCTGAATTGTAGAAAAGATCATCAGCCGCCTGCGTACCGTATTCCTGTTCAATAACGTCACGCATAGTAAATTGAAGAAGCCGATAAACCTCGATTTTCAGCGTATCGCCAAGGCTTGGCCTGGCCAGTGCCATGTCAGTACCCAGCGTATCCCAGGAATATTTGTACTTTCTTGTATCTTCACTCATTTTACGTCTTCCTTCGAACAAAGCAGTTATTGATTTGTACAACAGGGCTTTAGCATTTGTTGTGAATCAGTTGAATTTTAAATGTTTTTTTGTTGTAAAAAAAGCATTATTTTCTTTGTCTATGAAAATAATTTTGTTAATGTAAAAAAATAACATACTGCGGATCATATTATTTTGCTTATGAGGATATTGTTTTGCTTTTTCAATCAGATCTTTCCTCATGCTTTTTTATCTTCCGTTTATGGTATTGGCTGTGTCAGAGAGGGGATTTCCAGACATAAAAAAGCGCCTGAACAATCAGGCGCTTTTTATGTGTTTGCGTATCAGTTTTTGCCAAGCGGCATAATGTTGATCGGCATATCGTTTTCGTTGAGCTTCAGTTCCTTGCGGATGGCGTCATTATTCATGGAGACAATATAACGTGTGCCAATATCCATGGACGCTGCAGCCAGATAGATGTTCTGGGTGATGGCGCCGCTTGCGATGTGTGCCCAGTCTCTGGCACGTTCTCCCGTCACATTACCCATTGCTTCGCTGTCCGAGACAATCACGAGAATAACGGGGGCAGATGCGACGGCGGGCTGCTTGCCCACCATGCTCTTGATATTCTTTTTCGAGATTTCTTTCAGGGAATGGGTTTTCCAGTCATAGAGGGAGACGCCTTTGTCGCAGATGACATAGATTTTGTTGTAGGGGGTCATGCCCATGCCATAGGGAATAGTCCATCCTTTTGCTTCCCGGTTCAAGCCGGTGCCGGCCCAAAGGAGATTGGAGAGTTCCTGAAGAGAGAGAGGCTTTTGGGGAAAATTATTCAGGTTTGCCGAGCGGCGGACTTTCAGCACATCATAAATGCCTTTTCCGCCTGTCATTTGCGGCTCCGGCAGTTTGGTATCAGCAAAAACACTGGCACAAAAACAGAGCAGGGCGGAAAAAAGAAAGGTTTTGAACCCGGTGCGCGATGTCATGTTCTTCTCCTTTATTTGATATAGCGGATCACATCCCTGTTGCGGTGTGGCGTATTGGGGGGTGGTTCATCCGTATACCCCAGCGCGACAGCAAAGATGGTGGAGTAGCCTTCGGGCAGGCCCAGCGCTTTATTGAGCTTTACTGCAAGTACCCGGTCTTCAAAAGCCTGTTTGAAACTTCTGACATAGCAGGAGCCAAGACCCAGTGAATAGGCTGCGACACACATATTCTGCGCCGCATTGGCACAGTCGATAACTGCGCTGGCTTCGTCATCCTTACCGGAAAGGAAGATGACGGTTGGTGCATGGTAAAAAGGGGAAAAGCCGGGATCCTGCGCCTTGATCTTGTATTGCTCGATATTGGTGGTACGCATGGTTTCCAGCGTGCCACGGGTGATTTTGTCGAGAATCGCCTTGTTGGTCACCACGGAAAAAAACCAGGGCTGTTTGTTTCTTGAGGTGGCTGCATACAATCCGGCTTCCAGTATCCAGTTTACCTCCCGTTCAGGAACCGGTTCCGGCTTGAATGCCCGTATGCTTCTTCGTCCAAGGATAGAGGTAATCGTCTGATTCATAAACGCTCCCTGCAGGAAAGAGTGATAAATAAGGAACCGGGGGAACTGGCC
>JAAZED010000202.1 GCA_012512465.1 Oxalobacter sp.
GAGACAGCAAAAGGCTGACCATTATCCAGCCATAACGGTGCTGCGATGATAACGCAATTGGGCCGGCGTCAAGGAGGGGCCGGCCTTTTTTTATGAGACAATGGGGTATCGGCTTTAAGCGTGAGGCATGCGAATGCAGGGGAAAAAACGTAAGGGGATGAGACGCGCGGGCGTCTTCGGCTGGCTCGGCGTACTGGTTTTTGCCATGCTGGTCTTATGGCCGCTTCTGATCATGATCGGCATCAGGAGCCAGCTGCTTGCGGCATCACTGGATTTTCCGCAGCTGCAGGAGCGCTATACCTGGTACTACTTCCGTACCGCAGTGCTTTTTGTTGTCATCACCTGCGCGGCAATCAGCATGATCGGCGGCGCCATGCTTTTCAAACGCCGCAAGAAAAGCTCGATATTCTGGGCAATTGCCGCACTCTGGATCTCGGGTCCGATCGGCCATTCCTTTGCCTTTTGCCTGCCTGCGCTGATGTATGGCTATGGTGATGTTATCTCCAACATCATGCGCTATTCGGATGTGCTGATTACCTCTGTCATTATCCGGGCCGGCTGCACGGTTTACCTGCTGATGTCCCGGCGCGTCAGGCGAACCTATCCGAAAAAGGGTGACCCCCTTCCCCTCAAAACGGATGACTGAAAGGGGCGCCCCCTTTCTTCTCTTACCCTCTTTCTGATACGGCGGTAAAGCGCTGGCGGATAAAGGCCTGGCTTTTGACTTCATCAATCATCGCCAGGGCATAGTCTGCATAGCTGATGTAGGACTCACCCCTGGTGTTGGTGATGACATTATCCTTTCCGAGCGTGTAGCGGCCTGTGCGCTTTCCCTCATAATCAAATTCGATTGCCGGGCTCATGTAAGTCCAGTTGATCGTGCTTTTTTCAAGCAGGGAAAATGCCTTTGCCATATTGGCAGCAGTGGGCAGAAAGTCTTTCGGGAAATCGGGCGTGGTATACAGCGGGATTTTCTTTTGCAAATCGACATAAAGGCTCCCTGCCCCGCCTACCATCATGAAACGCACGTCCGGCAGGTCTTCAAACACCGCAATCAGGTGCTCCACCGAGGTGAGATGTTCTTCTTCCTTGCCCGAAGGCGCCCGAAAGGCATTGATAACCACATCAAAGCTTTTCAGCGTGTTGCGGTTGAGCTCGAAAAGATCGCTTTCCAGAACATGGATACGGCTGTCCCTGACACGGTTGACAAAGCGGACAATGCCTGTGACGTCATGCCCCTGCTTCAAGGCTTCTGCCGCAAGCAGGCTGCCGGATTTTCCTGTTGCACCGATAATGCCGATTTTCATGATCCCCTCCATTGCGGTTGGTTGAAAATGCCAGGACTCTAAAAATACTATTTCCCCTGTTTATGATAATACGGCACAGGACGGTGCAATCACAATGGTTTTTTCTGAAAACCGCTTTCACACCCCGCTATGCCGCTCTTTCAAGGCAGCGCAGCTGCCCCATGCCGTCTGCAACGCAGAGGCATCCTCACACCGCAACGCGGTGTCACTTCTCTTCTAAAATCCGCGATTACGCCGCAGCCGGGGCTGTAAGGAGGGACTGGAGCTTCGCAGACGGCTGTCTGAGCGCAGCGAGTTTTGTCCTCGCTTCGCTCGTTCGTACCCCACTTCGGCTGCCGCCCTGTCACGACGAGCAGTTCCGGGAACCCCCGTCAGGGGGCAAGGTATTACGACGCCTTTCTTTGCTCACTTTCTTTGTGCGAGTGTACAGACCGGGGACATGGGTAACACCTGTACGGAGACATAGGTAACACTTTTGGGTAGATAAAAATTACCCAAAAGGTTGAACTATGTCCTGGAACAC
>JAAZED010000203.1 GCA_012512465.1 Oxalobacter sp.
ACTGTCATGCGTGCATCACAATTTTTTATCAGCACTTTAAAAGAAGCACCTGCCGATGCAGAAATCATCAGCCACAAGCTCATGATGCGCACCGGCATGATACGTCGCCTGGGATCCGGCATCTATACCTACATGCCGTTAGGCTTGCGTATTATCAGGAAAATCGAAAAGATCATCCGTGAGGAAATGAACCGTTCCGGCGCGGTTGAGCTTCTCATGCCACTCGTGCAACCGGGCGAACTCTGGCAGGAAACCGGGCGCTGGGAAAAATATGGCCCCGAACTGCTGCGCATCAAGGATCGCCACGGACGGGACTTTATCATTCAGCCGACATCTGAAGAGGTGGTGACAGATATTGCCCGAAGCGTGATCAATTCCTATCGCCAGATGCCCGTCAATTTCTACCATATCCAGACAAAATTCCGGGATGAAAGACGTCCCCGCTTCGGCCTGATGCGCGGCCGGGAATTCACCATGAAAGATGCCTATTCTTTTGACCGGCATGTCGAAGGCATGGAAAAATCCTACCAGATCATGTTTGACACCTACACCCGGATATTTACCCGCATCGGATTGCATTTCCGTTCGGTGGCGGCTGATAACGGCACCATCGGGGGAACCGGTTCGCATGAATTTCATGTCATTGCCGAAACAGGCGAAGATGCGCTGGTCTATTGTCCGACATCGGATTATGCCGCCAACATGGAGGCAGCTGAATCACTGCCGCCTTCAGACGCGCGCCCAGCCCCGGCTGAGGCCATGCAAAAAGTGCTCACCCCAGGAAAAAAATCCTGTGAGGATGTCACCGCTTTCCTGAATATGCCGCTCGAGAAATCCGTCAAGGTCATTGCCGCCATTCGTCTGGATGCAGCAGAGGATGCACCGGATCGCTTTGCGGTCATTCTCCTGCGGGGAGATCATGATCTCAATGAAATCAAGACACAGAAAATCATTGGCCCGTTCCGTTTTGCAGCAGAAGATGAAATTGTTCAGTACACTGGCACCCCATCCGGGTATCTGGGTCCTGTCGGCCTCGACAAGAAACCGGGAATTGCGGTCTATGCCGATCATACCGTTACGGTCATGGGAGACTTTATCTGCGGCGCCAATGAAGTTGACCACCATCTGACTGGTGTCAACTGGGATCGGGATGTCCCGCTTCCTTCAGTCATCATGGATTTCCGCAATGTCGTGGAAGGTGATCTGTCACCGGACGGGAAAGGCACACTGGCCATTTTACGCGGCATTGAAGTCGGCCATGTATTCCAGCTCGGCACCCATTATTCATCTGACATGAATGCCACCTTCCTGGATGAAAACGGCAAATCCCAATTCATGCAAATGGGATGTTATGGCATTGGTGTCACCCGGATCATGGGAGCCGCAATCGAACAGAACAACGATGAGCGCGGCATCATCTGGCCTTTGCCCATCGCGCCGTTCGATATTGTGCTTTGCCCGATGGGTTACGAGCGGAGCGAACTGGTCAGAAAAACCACTGATGACCTGCTGGCCGGATTGCTTGAGGCCGGAATTGACGCCATTCTGGATGATCGGGGAGAACGCCCGGGTGTCATGTTTGCCGACTGGGAACTGATTGGCGTTCCGCATCGTGTTGTGATTGGCGAGCGCGGGCTTAAAGAAAACATGCTGGAATATCAGGGAAGGCGTGATGAGGCGGCCACCACAGTTCCCCAGGCTGAAATCATGGATTTCATACAGAAGAAACTGGCAATGTAATCCATACGCACATATCAGCCGTGCAAAATAAAAAAGGCATTTCAGAGATGAAATGCCTTTTTTCCATCCGGGAAAGCCGATCAGTTTATACCGGCCATTGGCGACGATGTTCAGCGTCATCCCAGAAGCAATACTCCATCTTGCTGGAAATCATGAAGGCTTCTGTCATTTTTTCACGCTCTGCACGACCAGACTCTTCAGCCAGCCTGTCTGTCAGTGCAACCGCCTGATTCACTGCCTCGGTAAACGCATCACCGGAATAAACCTCAATCCACTTTTCATAAGGATTGGGAGACTGACTCCGCTTGACGATATCCTTGCCGACCTCGTTATAAATCCAGAAACATGGCAAAATTGCCGCAAAAGCCTCTCCCAGATTGGCCGTAGCGGCACGCTCAACCAGATAAGAGGTATACATCATGCACGCCGGCCCTTTCTTCATTGTCGGCGTGACCTCAAAAAACTGGAAATAATGCTCATGCAATC
>JAAZED010000204.1 GCA_012512465.1 Oxalobacter sp.
CTAAACAAGACATTGAAATGCTTGGCAGTCGCATTTAATGAAAGATCGTGTTCATGCATGTGTTCTACAACCTGGCACCTGAATTGCCCATCATAACGGCGGCCTCGATGACTCAGGCCTTCAACGCTATTTCGCTTGTAGGCACATACCCAGGTGCGAACGTTTATTCTGGATATGCCAAATTGCTGGGCCGTCCTGATGGTACCGCCTTGTCCGGATAGATGGTAGTTAATAACTTCTAATTTGAATGCCTCGGGATATTTTGACATGAAAACTGCACCTCCAATTCGTCAGACTTTGTCCAACTTTTGGGGTGCAGTTCACATTCTGGCGGTTTTTTATCCCAAAGAGAAGAAATTAATGATCGCTCGCTCCGGCAGCACCGATACCGGTTACCGAACGAATATATTGCAGCTTGAAGCCGACCTGATCCCTTCTGGCCTGCACCGACCTGTCAGCCAGTGATATCAGCACAGCTGAAATAAATGCCGTCGGAATCGTAAAGATCGCCGGATTACTGTACGGGAATATCGCGGATGGATAACCCAGCACCGATACCCAGATCGTGGGACCAAGGGTAATCAGAACAATGGCCAAAAACAGGCTCAGGAAACCACCATACACCGCGCCTTTGGTTGTCAGTTTTTTCCAGAACATGGCCAGGGTAAGAATCGGGAAGTTCGCCGAAGCGGCAACTGCAAATGCCAGGCCAACCATGAACGCCACGTTCTGGTTTTCAAAGGCAATACCCAGCACAACCGCAATCAATCCCAGGACAACCGTTGTAATACGCGATACCCGCATTTCTTCATGAGGCTGGGCCTTGCCTTTCTTGACCACAGACGCATAAAGATCGTGGCTGACCGCCGAAGCCCCGGAGAGAACCAGCCCGGAAACCACAGCAAGGATAGTGGCAAATGTCACGGCAGAAATAAAGCCGAGGAATACGTTGCCGCCAACAGCCTCAGCCAGATGAACCGCTGCCATATTGGTGCCGCCAATCATGCGAATCGTTTCGCTTCCCTCAACCAGCAGGGTCTGGAAATATTGAGGATTGTTCGTCAGCAGAATAATCGCGCCAAAACCGATAATGAAAGTCAGGAGATAAAAATAACCGATGAAGCTGGTGGCAACAAAGACAGACTTTCTTGCTTCCTTGGCATCGGGCACCGTGAAAAAGCGCATCAGGATATGCGGCAAACCGGCTGTACCAAACATCAGGGCAAGGCCGAGTGACAGTGAATCAATCGGGTTACTGATCAGTCCGCCCGGACTCAGGATGGCGGCGCCCTTTTCATGAATGGCAACGGCAGAGGCAAACAAGCCGTCAAAGCTGAAATTCACTGTTTTCATCACCATGAAAGCCATGAAAGTCGTACCAGCCAGGAGCAGCACTGCCTTGATGATCTGCACCCAGGTTGTCGCAAGCATGCCACCAAACAGCACATAAACGACCATCAGCACACCGACAATCAGGATGGCATAGGTGTAGCTGAGCCCGAAAAGCAGCTCAATAAGCTTGCCGGCGCCGACCATCTGGGCAATCAGGTAAATCAGAATCACCAGCAAAGAGGAAACAGCTGAAAATATGCGGACCGGCTTTTGCTTCAGGCGGTAGGCAATCACATCGGAAAATGTAAATTTCCCGAGATTGCGCAGCCGCTCGGCAATCAGAAAGAGCACGATCGGCCAGCCAACAATAAAACCGACGGCATAAATCAGGCCATCATAACCGGTGGTAAACACCATGGCTGAAATACCCAGGAAAGAGGCTGCTGACATAAAATCACCCGCAATCGCAAGGCCATTCTTGAAACCACCGATACCGCCCCCTGCGGTATAAAAGTCCGTGGTGGATTTGTTTTTCTTTGATGCCCAGTACGTAATGAGCATGGTGCCCATGACAAAAACCAGGAACATCAGGATAGCGGTGATGTTCAGCGGCTGCTTTTCTACCGGGCCTGTCAGAGCATCGGCATAAACAGCCGGAGTGAAAACCGCTATCAGGAGGGAAATAACATATTTATGCATGTTCACTCTCCTTGATTTCATGAATCACCTGCCGGGTGATTTCATCAAATTTCGTGTTAACCTTTCTGACATAAACCCCTGTGAGGGCAATGGAAAACAGAATGATAAACACCCCGGCATAAATACCGATGGTGATGGGTGAGCCTGTGAAAAGCGGACGGCCAAAAAATGCCGGATTAATGCCGATATACAGGATGTACGCGACATAAACCGTAAAGACCAGGAACGAGAAAAACCAGCTTAAGCGTTTCTTTTCCTGCTCCATTTTTCTGAATTCCGGGTGATCCAGTACCCGTGCCATTGCGGATTTCTTCATATCCCTTTTTCCTTCTATTTAAAAAATGCTGTTGACTCCGAACCAGATCGGATAAGCAATTCCCAGTTCCAATAATTTTTTCGATCAGAAGAAATCAACAACAAACCGGCACCCCTTCAGGATGGGAAGGAGAGCACGCCAACAAAAACAGCCCGGCTACATGGCTGAGCCTGTTTGAAAGTACTACGCCAGTTGTTTGATCAAATCTTCAGATTAAGTGGAGCAAAATATCTGCCCCGTTTTCAGGCCCTGTTTTAGCGATCCATTAGGATCCCTGGACAGAACGCTCTTCTGAACGTGCCGTTACGATAGGGATAGTCGTCGGCAGTCGAGAGTGGAAACCAGCACAGGGTTGCGCACTGATTCACCATGATAAGAAACGGCAGGGTTAATGCCAAAACAAACGCAAGTTGCGCCCGCTGCCTTTTTTCTGGCGGACACGATAAGTTTTACTTGCTTATGCATAACGATACATAGCCTATGTCAGGTTTAAAAAAACGGACGTCTGCACCAAATGATCTCAGATACAAAGACATTCACAGCCGGTTGGTAGGGCTGTGCCCGTCATAAGCCTTTTCGGATTTTTTTTATAATCCGTTGGGTTAATTATACACAAGTCTTCCAATTTGGCAAATCGCATGGTAACATATCAGGTTGGCGTGAAAAAACTTGACTGATATATTGCGCACATGCAAAGGCGAAAAAAAACCTGGGGAGAACGATGGCGGCAACTGGCCCGCTGTTTTGTCACCTCGCCCGGACTGCGGGATGCCATCTCGCACAACTGCGTCAGCGATTATTACGCCCACAAAAAATACTTCAACACGCAATTCAGGCATGACGATGCCGGGCCTTTCAAGCATTTCCTGGCTGTAGTCGCCATCATGAAAGATGAAGGCATCTATCTTGCCGAATGGATCGAATACCACAAACTGGTCGGCGTCGATGTTTTCTTCATCTACGACAACGAATCGTCAGACAATACAGCCGACATTCTCGCACCATACATTGCCCGTGGCGATGTCGTCCATATTCCCTGGCCTGGCATACGCCAGCAGTTCAATGCCTATAATGATGCGCTCAAACGCTTCCGCATGGAAACCCGGTGGCTGGCTTATATTGATGCCGATGAATTCATCGTACCGCTTCAGAAAAACACGATCCCCGACATTCTCGAGAACTATAAAAATGAGATGGGACTTTCCATGCACTGGCTCATGTATGGTGACAACGGGCACAAAAATTACGAAGAAGGCCTGGTTATTGAGCGTTTCACCGCTCATGCCCTTAAGCCGGATGAATTCATGAAAACCATCATCAA
>JAAZED010000205.1 GCA_012512465.1 Oxalobacter sp.
CTCTTGGTCGATGAGTTCACATTCCGTGTATTCACTGCATTCAACAGTGTGTCATCGATATTATTTACTGCCATGTTGCACCTCCGTTCGAATGATTTCTTTTACCCTGGTCATCACTGGCCGATCGTCAGGGTTTTTAAAAGCATGGTTTTTGCCGCATTCATCGTTTCCACATTAGACTGGTAGGAACGGGAAGCGGACAGCATGTTCACCATTTCCTCCGCCAGATTGACATTTGGCAGAGCGACATAGCCTTGCTCATTGGCTGCCGGGTGTTTCGGGTCATAAATCAGTTTCGGCTCCGAGGCATCCTCAACCACCATTTCCACTTCCACGCCGGTTGACGCATGCGATTCATCCAGTCTAACAGGTTGGAAGACAACCTGTTTGGCACGGTACGGTTGCCCTGTTGCGCTCGTTGCGCTGTCAGCATTGGCAATATTGGATGCCACCACATTCAGGCGCTGGCTTTGTGCACTCATGCCAGATCCGGAAACATTGAAAATCTTGAATAAAGACATAAATCACCCCGCAATCACAGCAAGCAGATTCTTGATCTGGTTGCTGATAATGGAAACGCCGGCCTCATAGCGCAAGGCATTGTCGGCAAACTGGTTGCGTTCCACATCCATATCCACCGTATTGTTATCCACACTGCCCTGGTGCATTTTGCGATACAAAAGCGGCACACCGGCCACCATATCCACCCCCGCTTCCTCACCGATACCGGCTTCGGGCTTATGTTCCGAATCCGTCAGGGAAAGCCGGTTTTCACCGGGCTTTGCCTGTCCAAGCGCCACCTGCAGTGCCGCCTTGAAATCAATGTCCCGGGCGTGGTAATTCGGTGTATCGGCATTGGCAATATTGGATGCCAGCACCTGCTGGCGCTGGGAACGCACCCTCAGCGCCGCCTCATGAAAACCCAGCAATTCATCAAGTTTTCCAGCCATTTCACACTCCTGAAACTGGGGCCTGTTAACGCCAAACTGTCGTCGCGAAAAGTTGTTATGTTTCAAAGGGCAAGGCGCAGTGGACAATCTGGATGCAGATGGTGTAAACACCATCAAATTCAGATTTTTCACTGCAACACCGCCATTTGGAACCTAACGGCTTTACAGCAGATGGTTTGGTGTTAGCAGGCCATAAGCCCCTGCCCGAAAAAAAAGAGTCTAAAAAGGAGCCATCCGGTCAATGGGGGCAATGACATGAATCTATCTTACAGGCAACACTTTTTTCCAATCACCCAAAAAGACTCCCAAAACACCCCCTATTCTCGGCTTAACTTTTCATCAGGCACGCTACCATGGTCTCTGTCATAAACCCGACCCAATATGGCTTGCCTGTGTTGAGAAGAAAAAACCTGACAAAAGCCCTTTTATTGCTGCTTGCCACGACGGCAGGCAGCGCTTTTGCGCAATCGGCTGCCTTGCAGACGGCCTCGCTCACCCCTGCCCAAACACAGGCAGCATATGCCGTCGCCCCACAAAACACGCCACAAAGCCAGAGCCTGGATGAGCTGGGCCTGCTTGCCGAGCAGTTCCTGATCGAAAAAACAAAAGACCTGCCCGGAAAGACCGAAATCGCCATC
>JAAZED010000206.1 GCA_012512465.1 Oxalobacter sp.
CGACAATATTGAAAAATATGCACAATGCAATTAAAAAGTTAGAGCGATTCATATGACACAGGAACAGGAGCAAGAGACGTCTGAATCGGCCAGGGTTTCGTAGACATTTTATTGCCTCATAATATTCTTTCTAGAGGAGAGATTATGAGCAAGGTGAAATACACAGAAGAATTCAAGCTTGAGGCTGTTCGCCAGGTCATAGAGCAAAATCATCCTGTCGCTGAAGTATCGCGTCGTCTTGGCGTATCGTCCTGGAGTCTGTATGACTGGATCAGGCGCTATAACAAGCCGCCACAGGAGCGTGAGCGCGAGCAGACTGAATCAGCGGAGATCAGGCGCTTGAGAGCCGAAGTCAAGCGTTTGACAGAAGAGCGAGACATCCTAAAAAAGGCCGCCGCGTACTTTGCCAAAGAGTCCGGGTGAAGTACGCATTCATAGACAAGCTTCGTCACGAATACGCCGTATCACGGTTATGCAGGGTTCTGGGTGTGGAGCGCAGTGGTTACTATGCCTGGAAACGTCAGGGGTACAGTTTTCGGGATCAGGAAGATAAGAGATTAACGCATCTGATCCGACATGCCTGGCTTGAGAGCCGCCGAGTCTATGGGTATCGCAAGATTCACCTTGACCTGCGTGATCTGGGTGAAAGCTGTTCACGCCATCGCGTTGCGCGACTGATGCGGCGTCATGGGTGGCGTGCCCAGGTGGGTTATCAGCGCCGTTTTGTTCCATCATCGAACAAAGTACACCATATCGCAGTCAACGTGCTGGATAGACAGTTTGATGCGCCTGCGCCGGATACGGTATGGGTTACCGATATTACCTATATCCGGACACATGAAGGCTGGCTGTATCTGGCAATTGTGCTGGACCTGTTTTCCCGTCGGGTGATTGGCTGGTCAATGGATTCCCGTATGACTGTTGATCTTGTTTTGCAGGCCCTTCTTTCAGCAGTCTGGCGCAGAAAACCCAAACATTCTGTCATCGTCCACTCTGATCAGGGCAGCCAGTTTACCGGACATGAATGGCAGGCTTTTTTAAAAAACCATCATCTGCAGCCAAGCATGAGCCGTCGGGGAAATTGTCTGGATAACGCTGTGGCAGAAAGCTTTTTTCAATTGCTAAAGCGTGAAAGAATCAGACGAAGAATCTATCGCACCAGAGAGGAGGCAAGGCAAGATATTTTTGACTACATTGAAATGTTTTACAATCCGCTTCGACGGCATGGAAAGGCCAATAACCTCTCTCCCGTCAATTTCGAAAAACACTTCTTTTCCGAGGCTCAAAACTGTCTATAAATTCCTGGCCGATTCAGTCATTAGTGAAGAAGACACATATTGGACACTGAGTAAACAGCATGCGGTATTCACTAATGTTACTTATTACTTTTGTGATGACCTGCCAAGTAAACCAATAACCCACATCTCATTTTCAACTGGTTTTTCATCAAAATTCAGTGAAAACTTCCTTTATACAAAGCTGGTTGAGGCTTTTGGAATGCCAAAAACCTGGAAAAGAAAAGGATTTTTCTCTTGGAGTGTCAATGATGGAATTATTTACTATTCTGATAATGGGGGTTTTTTGTTGCTCCCCAAAGGGTTTGTGCCTGGTTATTGGTAGTCTAAGTGATTGGCTTCTTGGTGTTTCTTGTAAAAGATAGATGCTGGAGATTTCAGGTTTTAGTCTGCGCAATGTGTTTTTACTGCATGCGATGATTTAAAAAATTCTTGCCATGTGATGTACTTAGCATAACACTCCAAAAAAAAGCCGCTGATCCTAACAGAATCAACGGCGTATATATTTTTGGTGGTGATAGGTGGATTTGAACCACCGACCCCAGCATTATGAGTGCTGTGCTCTAACCAACTGAGCTATATCACCGGAAAGCGTGTAATTTTGCTTGTTTTGCACCACGATGTCAAGTTGCTGACCCGTTGTGAGGAAATTATTTTTCTTTGGTTCCTGTATGCTCTGCCAGCGCTTTTTTTACAAGGGTAATGATCTCTTGTGCCGCATCGGGTGACAGGCAGTCGACAACCCGGCGCTCAGGCATGGCTCTTAACCAGGTAAGCTGGCGCTTGGCGAGTTGACGGGTGGCGGCAATGCCTTTTTCCCTCAAGGCTTTTCGGTCAAATTCACCATCAAGATATTGCCATGTCTGACGGTAACCGACACAGCGCATGGATGGCAGCCCCAGGTGCAAATCGCCCCGGTTGCGTAGGGCGCGTACCTCATCTATCAGCCCGTCATTTTCCAGCATATGATCAAATCGTGTCACGATGCGCTGGTGGAGTATGCTGCGATCAGACGGCTCCAGTGCAACAGGGAGCAGCACGAAGGGCAATTCGGTGTTTTTTCTTCCTGTATGCAGTTGGGAAAGCGGTTTGCCGGTGAGTTCGATAATTTCAAGGGCACGCTGGATACGCTGTGAGTCGTTGGGCTTTAAACGTGCTGCGGTATCCGGGTCGAGAAGGGCAAGTTTTTGATGCAGTGCCGGCCATCCCTGACGGGCGGCTTCTTCATCGATTCGGGCGCGGATAGCCGGATCAGCGCCTGGCAGATCATCAAGGCCGGCCAAAAGGCCTTTGAAATACATCATGGTGCCGCCAACCAGCAGGGGTAATTTCCCCCGCTGGCTGATTTCAATGACCAGGCGGAACACGTCTTCCCTGAAGCGGGAAACGGAATAGGATTCGGACGGATCAACCAGATCAATGAGATGGTGTGGAACCATGCGGCGCTCGTCAGGCGTGGGCTTGGCAGTGCCGATCGTCATGTCCCGGTAAACAAGGGCGGAGTCAACGGAAATGATCTCTGCCGGAATATGCTGCGCCACCTCAAGTGCTGCAGCGGTTTTTCCGGATGCCGTCGGCCCCATGATGGCAACAGCGAAGGGTTTGCTTTCCATGTCGGGTAATGTCGTATCAGGATAAGCGAGTGTTATTGTCCCCGCATGAAGAACGCATCCAGTGCCTGCCAGTTGATCTGTATAGATGTTGGGCGGCC
>JAAZED010000207.1 GCA_012512465.1 Oxalobacter sp.
AGGCAGGTGGGGTATGTGCTTCACGCCACACCCAAAAACCGCAAGCTGCCCTGGCACCGTGTCGTCAATCGCCTGGGTGAGCTTTCTCCCAGGCACGATTTCACGGCAAGACAGCGGGAACTCCTGAAAAAAGAAGCGGTGACATTCAACCGTAACGGGCGGATCAATATGAAAGAGCACCTCATCATGACATTATGAGGGGACACCGCTTCACGGGTTTGCCGATATCGGTATCCAGGAGATTCTCATTATCGCCAGCACCCTGATATCGTTTTTTCTTTTCTGACTGAAAAAATCAGGACAAGGTCCGGGGCGGCCGGTCCATCCCCCGGATGATCCGATGTCCTGCGACCCACACAAGGAGTGCAACAACGCCGGCTGCACAAAGCGCCATGCTGAAGCTGCCGGTATATTCCCTCACGGTGCCCAGGATCATGGTCAACAGGACATTGGTGACATTGCCGACGAGATTCATGAAGCCGGATGCGGTTGCCATATAGGCCGGAGAAACACTCTGGCCGGTGAGGCTGAAAATAGAGCCGTAATTGGCGCCGCCAAGCCATGCAAGCACGACGCCCACAGCCAGCCCGATCCAGGGATTGCCGGTGAGTCCCAATACGATATACAGAATGGCAATCAGAAGCACAGCCGTATTGGTAATGAAGCTTCGCGAGCGCCAGCGCAAAAGGCCACCGGCAAAGGCACGTGCCATGGTGCCGATCAGAAGGACAACGGCTGTTCCCAGGCTCCATGCTGCCACATCGCCTTTTCCATCCATATCCGCCAGGATGGAGGGCAGCCATTGTCCGAGATTATTGAGCGTACCGTATGAAAATCCATGGAAAACACCGATGGTCCAGATTGGCATAGAAGTCGAAACGGATTTGACCACCTGCCAGAGATCACTGGCCGTGGAATTGGAGACGCTGTGGGCATGGCGCACTTTGGCGGGAAGCTTTGTGGATGCGGCAAGCAGAAAAAGCATGATAAGGGCAGGTATCCAGTACGAATAACGCCAGGCATCTTCTCCCAGGTAGGGCAGGGTGACATAGGGCAGCATGATCCCCAGGCTGAAGGCGGCTCCCTGTATGCCCTGCGCCTGTGCCATTTTTTCCGGCGGCGCCATCATGCCGATGATCTTGACGCCAGCCAGAAACATCAGCCCGGAACTCAGTCCCGCACAAAAACGAAGGCTGGTTGCCAGGCCGAGATTTTCGGGCGAAATAAAGGGCAGGAGATTGGCAAGAAGCGCAATAAAAACAGCAATCAGAAATCCCCGGTAAATACCGAGTTTGTCCAGTATGAGTCCCGCCGGAAGCTGGACAAGTGCGTGTGCCCAGAGCAGACCGCTGAGAAAAAGTGACAGCCCGGCATATCCCACCCCGAACAGGGCCATGAACTGGTGCGTCAGTGGCGCCAGGCTCATGAACATGTAACCGGAGGCGACGCTGATGATAAAGGGAAACCAGATGTAAGAAAGCATGAAGGAGAAACCGGATATTGTCGTCTATTCCGTGATTTTACGTCATATGAAAGCCACCGGTATACAAGAAGCGCGATGATGCCCGTGGCGCATAATGCCATGCTGAAGCTGCCGGTATATTCCCGTACCACACCCAGAAACAAGGTCAAAAGCACATTGGTGAGATTGGCAATAAGCGCTACGACACCGGAAGCTGTTGCCATGAAAGCAGGAGAAACACTGTTGCCAGCCAGGCTGAAAACAGAACCGTAGTTTGCACCGCCAAGCCAGGCTAAAACGATACTGGCGGCGAGTCCTGCCCAGGGGTTGCCTGTCTCACCCCGTTTTTTACTGCCCTTGTGATGCTGATCGCTTTGCCTGCGGCTTTTGCATCGGGCAATCATGCCGGGAACGATTATCTGTACAACAGTCTTGCGGAAAAGGTACCGCCTCAGATAACACAGGAAGCCGCAAGGCAGATAGTATTGGACAAGTCAGGTGGCGGTAACATCGTGACATGCCAACTGGGCCGATGACAGGGATGCCGGTTCAGGAACCAGCAGGCCCCAACACGGATCTTTCTTTTTCGCAAAACCTGATGACCTGATTCGCCTTACTCTTTTACCTGTCAATCCGGTATTTTTTAGAGGAAACGATATGCTGAAAAGAGATATTGACCTGAAAGTGGGTGAGGTGGTGTCATTTTCGCCACAGGCAACTGTCCATCTTTGGGATGAAAAAACGAGACAGATCAGTGTGTGTTTTTTCGTGGAGGATGAACTGCACATTCTGCCTTCTTATCCGAATGACATGTATGAATCTCTCGAAGCACCCAGCACCTTTATTCCAAAGGCAGGAGATCACGTTGTCTTGAACAGCGGAAGCCCTGTTTTACAGGTGGAACATATTGATGACACACACCAGCTTGCGAGGGTTGCCTGGAAGAGGGAAAATGGGAAACAGGAAACCGCCCTGTTTTCATTTTCCGAATTGCAGGGACGGTATTACAAAGGTTGATGATGCCTGTGCTATGACATCTCGGTCAGGAGATCACTATCCCTGATGGCAGGCGGGCCGAATTTGAAGCGAAAGCCGGTCATCCGGTCAAGCCAGGCGACAGGATTGACTGAGGGGCCATAAAAAGCGGCGACAGATTCAAGGAGATGGCCCATGTCTGCGAGCAGGATGAATTGCAGGTGGCTGACCTTGAAGACAATATCGATGGTTTTGAGTACCTTGATGACAAAATCGGCAGAGCAGGTATCCAGACCGTCGATAAAGACCAGGAGAGGATGTTCAGCCGTATATTTTTCCAGGATGGTCCGGATGATGCGGATATTGCGCTGTGTCTGGAGGTGGGTTTGCAGCAGGCTTTCCACATCGGCCCCTGAAATGGCTGTCGCTAACGCGTCATCACTTTTTCTCCTGAGATAATTTTCCAGCATCTCCTGTTCTTCGGTTGCCAGGCGCATGAGCCATTCCGCCGCCTGAAAAAAACGCTTCCGTTCTTCATCCGGAAGACCCTGGGCGAGATCGGCAAGGAAGCGCATCATGTCGATCCTTTTTCCTCCGGATTCACTGAGATCAATACTGATGGTCTGGTAGGGTGCGCCATGCTGTCTGAGAAAATGGATAAACCGGGGAGCAAAGGCCGTTTTTTCCTCGCGGTTTTTTCCATCCAGCACAAGGGGAGATATTTTTACCTCATCGGCCAGCAGGGCCGCCAGCTTGGCGGCAGCCATTTTCTGTATTTCTTCATGCGGCGCAAAATCCATTGACCCCTCCCGGAAATGGTGTTGACAGGCTGGCATTTATTATAGGGAACAGTAACACATAAAGTTGTTTCAGAGAAATAATTTGCCGGTGCCTGAAAAGCGGGGAAGGGGAATACGGACTGCTTTTATTCCCTGGCGATGAGGTACTTTATAAAATCATTGATAAAAAAGGTGACGACAAAGGTATAGGCCATGATCAGCAGCGCATGGTTCAGGGAAATGGCCGTAAACCCGAGCAGCCCGGCAATCGAGATGACCAGGCCAAAGGAAAGCGTGATCAGGAAGACCAGGAAAAGTGACCAGCTGGGGCGGGAACGCCAGAAAAATCCTCTTTCGCGGACGCTGAAAACGAAAAAAACCGTGAAAAAGAGCATCAGCAGAAAAGAGAAGGTATTGAGTGTGCCGTCAGAAGCGTCCAGATTGAAATAATCCCACCCGAAATAAAGCAGGCCACCCGCTTCGCCGATGAGGATAAGACCCATAAAGACACCCGTGAAAGCCTGTTTTCTGATATGCCAATGGTCAGGGTGAGGCGGCGCATTTTCATGGTCTGTTGCCAGTGCCGTTTTGACGTAATCCGAGAGAAACATGAGAATGAGGGTTGCCGCTGCGGTAATGATGTAGTCGCCAAGAATAAGGAAGCTCAGGATAATGAATCCGGTCTTGAAGGTGATCCCCCCCATTTTGGACAGGATCCACGCATTGAGGCACTCGAATACATTGCGCCCGCCATTGACTGCACTGACAATTCCTCCCAGCCCGTCTCTTGTCAGGACGATGCTGGCGGCGCTTTTGGCAAAGTTGGTGGCGCTTTTTATCGCGATGCCGACATCTGCCTGCCTGAGTGCAGGAGCATCCGTTACGGCATCTCCTGTAAACCCGATAATGTGTCTTCTTTCCTGGAGGGCCTTGATCATCCAGATCTTGTCCTCGGGGTAGACATTGGCGACCCCATCACATGTTTCAAGCAGTTCCACCCAATTGTCGCTTTTGACCAGCGCTGTCACATCGATGATGTTACTGCCCAGCCCGATGGCCCGTGCCACCCGCTGCGCAATCGGCAGCGCTTCACCGGTGATCAGCTTGAGCCTGATTCCCAGTGCGACAAGTTTTGATATCTGCTCTGCCGTATCCGTGCGGATGACGTCCTCCAGCCCGGCCAGGCCCACCAGCTCCATTTTTCCGGTGAAATCCGATTTGGCAACGGCAATGGTCCTGAATCCATCCCGGGAAAAATTCGTCACAATCCTTCTCCACCTTTCGAGTTCTTCCGGGCCCATGCCGCAATCCCTGGCGACGGCTTCAAATGAGCCTTTGGAGAGGCGATACTGCACGTCATCGGTAACGATGGTGGCTCTTGCCTTGCGGGTCTGGGGGTTGAAGGGAAGGAAAGTCGTCGGCGTAATGGATAGCGGCATCAGGTCCATTTCGCTCGCTCTTTTGAAAAAGGCATCGTCAATCGGGTTTTCATTGACTTCGTCTGATGTCATGGCGCCATACTGGATGACGTCATAATCCGTGAATGCGCCTGCCGGTATGATCCTGACAATGTTCGGGTGGTTGACGGTAAGGGTGCCGGTCTTGTTCAGCAGCAGGATATCCATGCAGGCGGCATCATTCGGGGCATCGAGCCGGGTAACAAGGGCGCAGCTGCCGGCAAGGCGGCGGGAAGTAATGGCCATGCTGAGCGAAAAAACCGCTGACAGGGCAAGCGGGACGGAGCCCAAAAGGAGCACCAGCATCAGGGGGAGTATCTCAAACAGACTGATCCCCCGTATCCAGGAAACGATGGCGGCGATCGTCAAGATGAAAAACGACGTAAACATGGGCCATTTTTCGAGTTTCACTGCGATTTCATCCAGCGGGGAGACTTTTTTCGCCGAGATAAGCTCTTCGATAGTCTTGTGGTAAAGCATTCTTTTCCCGGTGCTCCCCACTACGGCAGACACCCAGCCACGGGTGATGACAGAACCCGAGTAAATATTCTCCTTGGGGTGCTTGATGACCTCGCGTACATCCCCGGTCAATATGGATTCATTGACGCGCGCCAGTCCTTCAATAACCAGGACATCCGCAGGAACGACTGATCCGGTTTTCAGGCGGATAACATCTCCCGAAACCAGGTCCCGGTACGGCTTTTTGACCCATTTGCTGTCGCGCAGGACAGAAACCTGATCCTGCAGTTGGCCATGAAGCGTCTTTACGGTTCTTCTGATGCTGTAATCCCGCAGGAAGTCAACGAGCGCGCAAAAGATCAGCAGGCCAAAAATGATGAGGGTATCGGCCATGCGCTCCTGAAAGACGGAAATGATGATGACAGTGCCCAGCACCCAGGGAATCGGGCCCCAGAATTTTTCAAGCAGGAGCTCAAAGACGTTTTTCTTTTCTTCAACGACTTCGTTTGGCCCGAATTCCTTCAGCATTTTTTCTGCTTCTGCCTGCGTGAGGCCAGTCGCGTAATCGGTTAGTTTCAGCTCGGTACTCATGCCGGAATCTTTCTGTTGGCAACCTTGTTGTCTTTCGGGTTGCTCTGATGGATGTGCTGACAAATGCATGTCAACAGTTTCGCCGCGTTTTATTCAAGTCTGTGTGTTCTTTTTAACGTATCAAGCAGTTGTTGATACAGGGCATATCCCTGGTCAATATACTCCCCCGGTGTGATCTTCATGGCTTCCATTGCCTGTTCAACAGGAATGAATTGCATGGCAGCGACACCCACCTCATCGCTTTTGCAGGTTTCTTTATACTCACCGTCACAAAGCCGGTCAAATTCCAGCTTTTGGGCATAGACTTCCTCGGGCGTATGTTTTTTCCAGGGCTTTTGCAGCATGTCGTCTGCCATGGCAATGAGCCCATCAGCAAGCGTGCACAGGGTTTCCCGCTTGGATTCATCGCTGCCGTTTCCTGCCATCACGTCCGCACGGTAATCCGGCCAGTTTTTCCCGTTCAGCCGGGGTATTGTCTTTTCGACAAAATCATCATATTTTTTTCCCTGGCTTTTCAGG
>JAAZED010000017.1 GCA_012512465.1 Oxalobacter sp.
ATTTTGTGCAGTTCATCCGGACGTCGGATGCCGCAAAAATTGCGCTGGCGACCATGATGATGGAAGGGTTCATCGGCTACAACAACTGGTCTGAAGACACCCTGTATGACGAATGCGTGAGAAGAAGCCTTCTCCCTGACAGGGAATAACGACACTTTCCTGTGTTGATTTCGGCGGTGAAACAAAAAAGCCAGCAAGAAATGAACTGCTGGCTTTTTTGTCAGATGAATCAGGCAGCCATCGGTATCGCTACCAAGTCCAGAAGCAGCTTTTTCATCCGACCCGACCAGAAATGTCCGGCACAAGTCAGCGATGCCCCGCATTCATCGTCCTGAGGCAGGATAAGACCGGCCTCATGCCATTGCGCCAGGAGTTTTTCGCCGGCCTCCTGATGAGAGGCGGGCCATTCCCTGAGCGACGGCAGGCGCAATATTTCCAGTGATTCATCGAGCACATAGCTGAATCCCCCCTCCTCGGCCGCAAGCGGTGAAATGGCAATGCGGGACAGCGGCTTTTCACCCTGCTCAACCATTTCCGTGTAGGTTTTAATGTCCCTTGCCATGCCCAGGCCGATTGCCCCCAGACGCCCGCCGCCTGCCGAGCCGAAGGGGATCATATCGGTCTGCGCCCTTGCGAGCCGGTTGTAGAGTGAACGCTCCTTGCCGTCGCGCCGCCAGTGCTTGGGGGAAAAATGTTCAAAGCCATAATCAGCCAGGCGCTGGTAAGCCGCGCCGAACATGCGGGCCTTGTCGGCAAGTTCCGGTATCGGCGGCATCTTGCCGCGATTGATCGCCTTGTCGAGCGGGCTGTCCGGAAAGCGCCTGAGCTCATACAGGTCAAGACCATGAACAGGCGTTTCTTCACTCAGGTAGCGAATATCGTCGAGCAATAGCGGCACATCCTGCCCAGGCAGCCCGTACAGCAGGTCAATGACAATGGTCGCGCCGCTGTCGCACAGCCCGTTCAGTGTCTCGCCGACCTGTTCACGACTGGAAAGCCGCCCCAGTTTTTTTCTCAGCCGGGTATTCGCGGACTGCACGCCAAGCGAAAAGCGGTTGGCGCCGGCAGCAGCCCACGCTTGTCCTTTTTCAGGCGTAAAACCTGTCGTGCGCCCTTCGACCGTTACCTCTGCATCGGCCGCAAAGCGGAAGGTTTCCCTGAGAGAGCGGATAACGGCCGCCAGATCGTCCTTTTCCAGGTCACTGGGCGTTCCGCCGCCAAAATAGACGACATTCACTTCGCGTTTATGAATGACGTCCCTCAATACATGAGCCGTATCGGCGATTTCTTTCAGGAGCAACCGGGCATACGCCTGACTCCAGTCCTTCTTTGTCTGGTTGATGTAAAAAGGACAGAACGTGCAATGGTGATGACAGTAAGGCACATGCACATACAGCGCCAGGGGACTTTCGGGCCTTGCCATGAACGCTTCGGGCGCAAATTCAGCAAACGTCCCGCCTTCCCACTGGGGCATCTGAGGGCGCATACGGGCCAGTGACGGCATGACCTTTTTTTCTTCCTCGAATGCCAGCGTCAGGGGATCATCGCTCACCCGCGCTAAAAAAGGAGACAGATCAATCATGCGCCATTTCCTCCCGTAACATCGCGCTGGATCGTCACGGCCCGATACAGCCAGTCAGGATCTTCCAGCAGATGCAGGGTGGCCTGCGCCACATCTTCGCGCGCGAGATAGCCCTCACGGCGCCTGTCGGGTGCATCCAGAAAACAGAAATCCCCTGTGCCGGGTTCATTGTTCAGTCCACCCGGACGGACGATTGTCCACGGCAGCCCGCTTTTTTTCAACAGGTTCTCCGCCTCTGTCTTGGCCCGCAGCGCTTCCCCGAGAAACTGCTTCACGTTGCTGCTCACTCCCTCATACTGCTCCCCGCACCCCATCGAGGTAACCAGCACCATCCTCTCCAGACGGGACGAATGGGCCAGCGCCCGGATCACATTGATGTTGCCTTCGGCACAGACGCGACGCCCCTCGGCATTTTTGCCACCCATCAGGCTGATGACATGACGCGGGCATGCTATCTCAACCGCGCGTCGGCAGTCTTCTTCAAGAAAGGCATCCCCTTCGATAATGTGCACGTCCAGCATTTCCAGTGGCGCCGCATCACTACGCGGCCGTACCATTGCCGCCACCTGCTTTCCACATTGGGTTGCCAGCCGGGCAATATGCAATCCGGTATTGCGGGTCGCGCCAAAGAGCAGCAGATCGTATGCCCTCATGCCGTTGCCCCGGCAAGGGCCCTATCAAAAAGGGAACGCAGTGCATCCAGTTGTTCGGGCATATGCTCACCATTGTCGTCACGGCCGGCAAAAATCTTGAACATGGCATCCCCGGCCTCATTCATGAACTGAACGCTGATCGTCTGCTTGTTCATGAACGGCCGCTCGACCAGATAAATCGACTGGCAGTTACTCGCGCGCAAGTGACCATGCAAAGGGCTTTGGTAGGAGAGATTGTAAAAACCATGCCCCATTTCCCCTGTCGGAAGGATTCCGGAAAACTCAAGGACAACATCAGCGGTATGCATCACAAAGGTGATTTTTCCCATCATGGCTATCGCCTGCATGATTTCGACAAAATGCTCGCCTTCCGTTTTCTGCCACATCTCCTGCGGCAGCAGCTCAATCAGTTCAGCCATTGAAAACCCGCTGCTTTTCGCGAGTCCCTCCAGGATCACCCCCGGATTTTTCTTCAGTATCTGCCCGACGGCAGCTTTGTCCATTGCCTGTATTTCTTCAGTTG
>JAAZED010000208.1 GCA_012512465.1 Oxalobacter sp.
ATACGAGTGCGGAACTTGTCGCGCTCAGGGGTGGAGAACAGACCGTCGAGCACCTTGCCGATCGTCGAGCGAACGAAGTCCTGCGGAATCTTGGCCCGGTCTTCCGCCCAGTCGGTTTCCATCACGCCGGTGGAAGGGGATTCGACATTAATCATGAAGCCATTATCCTGCCAGAACTCCTTGATCTCCTGCCAGAGTTCCTCCGGTGTCCGGTTGACCACCAGCCAGCGCTGGCTGCCATCCCTTTCTATATGCGCATCGGTTGCTTCCTTGGGGGCCACCACAATGCCTGAACCCGGACCGACAACAACGGCCCTGGTTCCGGTTTGCGACTCCAGCTTCTGCTGGTAATCCGACGCCGTAATGGTGCCTGATGCCGCCTCGGGAACCGCGTAGCGGTTATCCCGCTGAAGCTGGGTCAGATCGGGTGGAACCTCAAGCCGCTGTGTCGGACTTTTGGCATTTTCACTTTTGTAATCAATCCTGTCGGCCTGGAACATCTCATCCCATGAGGTACAACCGGAAAGCATGGCAAACGCACTACAGCACAATACAGCAAGCGTGATTCTTTTCATTGATTTCATATTATTCGGGCATCCTCGATTGGCAACACCACCGGCCTGCCCGTTTATTTGAGATTGACGCCGCTTTCCTGCCATGCCTTGCGAACCACATCATGACAGGCGGCACCCAGCGGCACCAGAGGCAAACGAATGCCTGACGGAATGAGTCCCAGTTCACTCATCAGCCACTTCAATGGAACCGGGTTAGGCTCCACAAAAAGCTGGGTATGCAGCGGGAAAAGACGGTCATTGATCTTGCGTGCCGCGGCAATATCACCTTTGAGGGCTGCAGCGCACATCAGGTGCATGTCCCTGGGTGCGACATTGGCCACAACAGAAATGTTACCTTTGCCGCCACACAACATCAGCGCCATCGCAGTTGCATCATCGCCGGAATAAACACTGAAATTCTGCGGTACCTGACGGAGAAGGTCGATACCCCTGGCAATATTGCCTGTGGCATCCTTGACACCCGCAATACCAGGAACCTGTGCCAGACGAAGAATCGTCTCATTGGACATATCCGCCACCGTCCGGCCCGGGACATTGTAAAGAATGAGCGGCAGATCAATGGCTTCTGCAATCTTGCTAAAGTGCTGGTACATGCCTTCCTGGGTCGGCCTGTTGTAATACGGCACGACCTGCAGGGATGCGTTTGCACCGGCTTTTTTGGCATATTCAGTCAGCTCAATGGCTTCCGCTGTCGAATTGCCGCCTGTACCGGCAATGACAGGAACCCGTTTATTGACATGCTCCACAGCCACCTTGACGAGCTCACAATGCTCTTCAAAGGAAACGGTGGGTGATTCACCCGTTGTACCAACAATGACAATGGCATCGGTGCCTTCGGCAACATGCCAGTCAATCAATCTGCGCAGACAATCCAGATCAAGACTTCCATCCGGCTGCATGGGCGTGACAATTGCAACTAAGCTACCCTGAATCATGGCGTTATTACTCGTGTGTTTGAAAAACCTGATTGTAGCGGATACCAAACTGAAATGGCATAATTCCGCAAAAAACTTACTGTAACATGATGTTTCAGAATAGTGCGCAAGTCACATCGTGCAAAGCCATTCAGGAATCGCCGCTTCATGGGTTTTTCGAAATGAAGAGCAAGGCGCACGGCGCGCAGCAAGAGCGGCATATCCCAAGATAGACAAGCTTGCGAGCACCGAAGAGCGCAGCAATTCGTTTGCAAAATCCGTGAAGCGGCGGTTCCTCAGCAAAGCTGCGCAGCCTCTCCCATCAGGTAACGGTCAACAGCCTGTGCACATTCCCGCCCCTCGCGAATAGCCCAGACAACCAGCGATTGTCCCCGGCGCATGTCGCCTGCAGTAAAAACCTTTTCAACAGACGTCCGATAGGATCTTTCACTTGCATCTGCCAGCGCCAGGGCATTGCCGCGCATATCCTTTTCCACCCCGAAATCATCCAGCACCTGGGCAACCGGGCTGGCAAAACCGGCAGCGATCAATACCAGATCGGCAGGAATTTCAAACGCCGAACCGGACTGTTCAACAAAGCGGCCATCGATAACATCCACCCGGCAGGCAACCAGTTTTTCCACCCGCCCCCTTTTTCCTTCAATACGCTTGGTCAACACCTGCCAGTCCCTGTCACATCCCTCTTCGTGAGAGGATGAAACCCGAAGTTTGTTGGGCCAGTAAGGCCATGCCAGCAATTTATTCTCCACTTCCGGCGGCCTTGGCATACGATCCAGTTGCAGGATGCTGGCCGCACCCTGCCGGTTGGAAACCCCCACACAATCCGATCCGGTATCTCCACCGCCAATCACAACCACCCGCTTTCCCGCCGCGGAAATCCGGCTGCTCCCTTTTTTACCCGGCCCCTTCAGGTTCTGTGCCACGAGGAATTCCATCGCATAATGCACACCCGCCAAATCGCTGCCAGGCACATCCAGTTCACGGGGCTGCTCGGCACCGCCAGCCAGGATCACCGCGTCAAAATCACGAAGCAGCACCCTTGGTGCAATTGTTTCGGTTGACTGGTTGGCGATCCGTTCGGGAAACTTCCGGCCGACCAGGACACCGGTGCGAAATTCGACCCCTTCTTCCCGCATCTGTGCAATCCGCCGGTCAATGACATGCTTTTCCAGCTTGAAGTCGGGTATCCCATAGCGCAACAACCCGCCAATACCGTTATTTTTTTCAAAAACCACCACATCATGCCCGGCTCTTGCCAGTTGCTGGGCAGCGGCCAGTCCGGCAGGCCCGGAGCCGACAATGGCAACCCGTTTCCCTGTCCTGATTGTTGCCCGTTCCGGCATGATCCATCCGTTTTCCCAGCCGGTCTCGATAATGAAGCGCTCAATTGACTTGATTCCGACCGGATCGGTTATCAGGCCTGCGACACACGCTGCCTCGCAGGGGGCCGGACAGACCCTGCCGGTGATTTCCGGAAAATTATTGGTCAGGTGCAGCCTCTCAAGCGCCTCGCGAAACCTGCCCTGGTAAACCAGGTCATTCCAGTCCGGGATGATATTGTTGACCGGACAGGCATTGTTACAGAAAGGCACACCGCAATCCATGCAGCGCGCCCCCTGCTGAGAAGCCTGCTCCTGAGTCAGTGTCAGTGTGAACTCCCGGTAATTTTTCAGGCGCTCAACAGGAGCGAGGTGGGATTCCTCCAGACGCTCAAACTCCATAAAACCGGTTATTTTTCCCATTTTTATCCTTCGCTTTCCTCTTTCATGACATGCTGCCTCATCAGGCTGTCACACCTTGTGTCTCTTGAACACTTCTTTGCGCATCCAGATCAACAAGCGCGCGCCGGTATTCCATCGGAAACACCTTGACGAACTTTGTACGCGCACCAGGCCAGTCATCCATCAGCTGACGTGCTGTCATGCTGCCGGTATGGATGAAATGGCTTTCGATCATGCGCTTGAGAATGATTTCATCCGCCTGTAGCTCATCATGGCGGCTCATACGGTGCCAGAGGGCACGGTCCCTGTTTTTTTCCTGCTCAACCCGTGAAAAAACCGGCTCCAGCGTTACCATGGACAGATTGCATCGCCGCTCGAAAGAACCCGCCGGATCATAGACATACGCAATACCGCCTGACATGCCTGCCGCAAAGTTGCGGCCTGTCGGGCCAAGCACCACCACGGTGCCGCCAGTCATGTATTCGCAGCCGTGATCACCAACACCTTCCACGATGGCTATCGCACCGGAGTTCCGCACGGCAAAGCGCTCGCCTGCGATGCCGTGAAAAAAAGCTTCCCCGGCAATCGCGCCATAAAGCACGGTATTGCCGGCGATTATATTGTGCTCCGGACGCCCCCGAAACTGGGCATTCGGCCTCAGAATCAGGCGCCCGCCCGAGAGCCCTTTTCCAACATAATCATTGGCTTCACCGACCAGATCAAGCGTGATGCCCCGCGCCAGGAATGCACCGACAGATTGCCCCGCCGTTCCCTGGAGCTGGATATGGATCGTATCGTCAGGCAGGCCCTGGTGACCGTATCGCCTTGCGACCTCGCCAGAAAGCATGGCACCCACTGTACGGTTGCTGTTTTTAACAGGGGAAATAAAAGAAATTTTCTCCCCTTTTTCCAGTGCCGGCATGGATTGCGCAATCAACCGGTGATCCAGCGCGTCTTCCAGACCGTGATCCTGTGTTTCGGCATGCTTCTTATGAATGCTTTCATCCGTTTCGGGCGCATAGAAAAGACGGCTGAAATCCAGCCCCCTTTCCTTCCAGTGTGCAATCGCCCCGGATTTATCCAGCAGATCAACCCGACCGATCAGATCGGCATAGTGGCGGATACCCAATTGCGCCATAATCTGGCGCAACTCTTCAGCAACAAAGAAGAAATAATTGACGACATACTCCGGCTTGCCATTGAATTTCGCTCTTAACACCGGGTCCTGCGTTGCCACCCCGACCGGGCAGGTATTGAGATGGCACTTGCGCATCATGATACATCCCTGGGTGACCAGCGGCGCAGTGGCAAAGCCGACCTCATCCGCCCCGAGCATGGCGGCTATCGCGACATCCCGCCCCGTTTTCATCTGCCCGTCAGCCTGGATGCGGACACGTCCCCGCAGGTTGTTGAGCACCAGTGTCTGCTGTGTTTCGGCAAGCCCGATTTCCCAGGGAGAACCGGTATGCTTGATCGAGGAAAGCGGCGATGCGCCGGTACCGCCATCATGTCCTGAAATCACCAGATGATCGGCCTTGGCCTTGGATACCCCGGCCGCAATAGTGCCCACACCGACTTCGGAGACGAGCTTGACGGAAATAGAAGCGCGCGGATTGACATTTTTCAGGTCATGTATCAGTTGCGCCAGATCCTCAATGGAATAAATATCGTGATGCGGCGGCGGGGAAATCAGGCCAACACCCGGCACCGAGAAGCGCATGCTCGCAATATATTCCGATACCTTGTCCCCCGGCAACTGCCCGCCTTCTCCGGGCTTGGCGCCTTGGGCCATCTTGATCTGGATTTCATCAGCAGTATTGAGGTATTCCGCTGTCACGCCAAAACGGCCGGAAGCCACCTGCTTGATACGGGAGCGCAACGAATCGCCTTCCTGCAATTCGATATCAGCTACGATGCGGTCTTTCCCCAGGATGGAAGCCAGTGTTTCGCCCTTTTTGACAGAGATGCCCGCCAGCTCGCTTTCATAGCGCCGGGGATCTTCTCCGCCCTCCCCGGTATTGGATTTACCGCCAATCCGGTTCATGGCAACCGCCAGTGACGCGTGGGCTTCCGCACTGATGGACCCCAGTGACATGGCGCCTGTTGCAAAGCGTTTGACGATTTCCCTGGCAGGTTCCACCTCATCAATCGGAATCGCGCGCATGGGATCAACCCTGAATTCAAAAAGCCCCCTCAGTGTCATCTGACGACGCGACTGGTCATTGATGATCTGGGCAAACTCCTTGTAGGTATTGTAGTTATTGGAGCGCGTGGAATGCTGGAGCGTCGCAATCGCATCCGGCGAAAACAGATGGGCCTCCCCCTGGCTCCGGAAAGCATATTCGCCCCCCACGTCCAGTGTCCGGGCATATTTCCGGCTTTGTCCGAATGCCAGCCGGTGCAGGCGCAGGGATTCTTCAGCTACATCAAAAACACCCATCCCTTCCACGCTGGTTGTCGTTCCCTTGAAATACTTATCCACCAGTGCACTAGACAGCCCTATTGCTTCGAATATCTGTGCGCCACAATAGGAGCGATAAGTGGAAATGCCCATTTTGGACATGACCTTGAGCATGCCCTTGTTGATTGCCTTGATAAAGTTGGCCTGCGCGGCTTTTACCGTCAGATCAGGTGAAAGCGAGGAAGCCATTTCTGCCAGTGTTTCCAGCGCCAGGTAAGGATGAACCGCTTCCGCGCCATAACCGGCCAGCAGCGCAAAGTGATGAGTCTCCCTTGCTGATCCGGTTTCAACAACCAGCCCCGTCGAAGCACGCATCCCTTTTGCGATGAGATGCTGGTGTACTGCCGAAGTCGCCAACAGCGCAGGTACCGCTACCCTTGCTGAATCAATGGACCTGTCGGAAACAATCAGGATATTGTGCCCGGATCTGACGGCATCAACGGCTTCGGCACAAATCGAGGCAATATGCGCTTCAATTCCGTCGCGTCCCCACGCAAGCGGATAACAGATATCCAACTCGTAAGAGCGGAATTTTCCATTGGTATAAGCGTCGATACTGTGAATGGCCTCCATTTCAGCAAACCCCAGAACCGGCTGGCGGATTTCGAGGCGCATCGGCGGATTGACATTGTTGGTATCCAGCAGGTTGGGCTTGGGCCCAACATAGGAAATGAGGGACATCACCATCTCTTCCCGAATGGGATCAATGGGCGGATTCGTCACCTGGGCAAAGCGCTGCTTGAAATAGTTGTAGATCAGCTTGGGACGGTTTGACAGCACGGCCAAAGGCGCATCATTGCCCATCGAACCGATCGCTTCTTCTCCCGTGAGTGCCATTGGCGGAAGAATCACCTTGAGATCTTCTTGCGTAAAACCAAATGCCTGCTGCCGGTCCAGGAGCGGCACGGAAGAAACCGGGATAGTGCTCACCTGCTCTTTCAGTTCATGCAGATTGATGCAGACTGACTTGATCCACGCCTGGTAAGGGCGGGCATTGGCATAAATATTCTTGATTTCCGTATCATCGATAATTCTCCCGGCTTCCATGTCCACCAGGAACATCCGGCCCGGCTCAAGACGCCATTTCCTGATAATCCGGGATTCGGGTATGGGCAACACACCGGTTTCCGAGGCCATGACGACCAGATCATCGTCTGTCACGACATAGCGTGCCGGGCGAAGGCCGTTGCGATCCAGCATGCCGCCAATCTGGCGTCCATCAGTAAATGCCATTGCCGCCGGACCATCCCATGGCTCCATCATCGCTGCATGGTATTCATAAAATGCGCGCCGGTTTTCATCCATCAGGTTATGGTTTTCCCAGGCTTCGGGGATCATCATCATCACGGCATGTGCCAGCGGATAGCCCGACATGACCAGCAGTTCCAGGACATTGTCAAAACAGGCGGTATCTGACTGCCCCTCATAGGTGATCGGGTACAGCTTCTGAAGATCGTCTTCCAGCACCGCAGACTTCATCATGCCTTCCCTGGCCCTGAGCCAGTTGAAATTGCCCGTGACGGTGTTGATTTCGCCATTATGCGCAACGAGACGGTAAGGATGTGCCAGAGGCCATTCCGGAAACGTATTGGTTGAAAAACGCTGATGCACCATAGCCAGCGCTGACATGCAGCGCGGGTCCTGCAAATCCCTGTAATACGTCTGCACCTGGTCAGCCAGCAGCAAGCCCTTGTAAACGATCGTGCGGGCAGACAGGGAAGGCACGAAAAATTCCTTGCAGTGCTCCAGATTCAAATCCTGAATCGCATGACCGGCGGCCTTGCGGATAACAAAGAGTTTGCGTTCCAGCACATCCGTGACCATAACATCGGGCCCGCGACCAATGAATATCTGGCGCATCACAGGCTCCTTTTCCCGCACAACCGGCGACATAGGCATATCATTGTCCACCGGTACATCGCGCCAGCCTAAAACCACCTGTCCTTCTGCCCTGACAGCCCGTTCCATTTCCCGTTCGCAGGCCAGCCGGGAACCATGCTCTTTGGGCAGGAAAATCATCCCGACACCATACTCTCCGGGCGGCGGCAATATCACCCCCTGCATCGCCATCTCTTCCCTGAAATACTGGTCGGGTATCTGGATCAGAATACCGGCGCCGTCTCCCATCAGCTTGTCTGCACCCACGGCGCCCCTGTGCGTCAGGTTTTTCAGGATCATGAGCCCCTGTTCCACAATGGCATGGCTTTTTTGCCCTTTGATATGGGCAACAAACCCCACCCCGCAGGCATCGTGTTCATAAGCCGGGTGATATAACCCCTGTTGGCGCATACCTTACTCCTTCATCAACGTCATTACATTCATCACACCGTTTTCCGACAAGCGTGTTTTCACTGAAAATATTACGCCTCAAAAGCAGTTATGCAAAAAAATAAAAGGGGTCAGAGCGAATTTATTTTCATCATTTTATTTGAAAAGCGATAAAGGGGACAAAGTAATATTATCTGAAGAACAATGTGAAAAATCTCACACCACAAGGTCTTTGGCCGGACGCCCCCGCTGCCCCATGCGGAATTTACGGGCTGTCCGTCTTTCAAGCTCAAGCCGGAAAGCTTCCGAGCCGATCAGCCAGCCCTGTTCAAACGCACGGGCTATCCTGCTGGCCTCATCGGAAGAAAAAGGAGAAGAAATCAGCTTGTTATAGGCTGCCTCGCGCGCAAAAGGCGTATTGCCCAGTTCCCAGTACAGCTTGTGGTCACGAATAAGCGGATCCTGCCGCAGCCCGGTATGGTGGGCATAGCTGGACCAGCGATAGTCGGATGCGAGCCGAACCAGCCCCTGCCTTACCGGCAGGAGTTCGACAAAGCAGCTGCAGCTCAGAAAACAGGGAGCCGCCTCAATGGGTGATGTCCTGTAGCGCCCTTCCCAGAGGGTACCACTGCGCTGATACTTTCTATTAAAGTACGGGACATAATGCCGCCCCACCCACTGCATCATCCGGCCCAGACTGGCGGCATCTTTTGGCGTGGCAAGCAGATGCAGACGAGGCGCCATCAGCACATAAGCATGAATATCCACGTTATACAGGGTGGATGCCTCACGAAGCCACCGGAGAAAAGAAAAATGATCCTCATCATCCAGAAAAACCGGCTGCCGGTTATTTCCTTTTTGCAGGATGTGATGAGGCTGATAAGGAAGAATCAGACGTGCTGCCCTGGCCATGTATCGCCACCTACCATTAATTACTCTGACCCTATTATTTTATCATGAACAGGATCTTGAAATCAGGGAGGGCACTCCTATATTTGTTAATGAGCCTCCTTTTTCGTTGATACACATCATCATTGCCGATCGGCAAAGGATTAGTCTGTAGTGAAAATGTATCCGAAATCGTTTTTTCTGAATAAAAGTTGAGGTGATTTTTATTTAAATGTATTTTCAATTTGGAGAAAATTATGGCAAATAATCTGAGACGTATCGCCCCGTTTGGCGAATTGACCCGCTTTGAGCCTTTCCGCAATCTGGACGAAATCTTCAACAGCTTTCGCATGATGCCATCCATGGGCAACATGGACATGGTTGAACCAAGAATCAAAATCGATGTGAATGAGACGGATGACGCTTATGTCGTGAAAGCGGATGCCCCGGGCGTCAGCAAGGAAGACATCCACGTCAGCGTGGAAGGCAACCAGGTCAGCATTGAGTTTGAAATCAAAAAAGAGTCTGAGGAAAAAGAAGAAGGTAAGGTTATCCGCACCGAACGCTATGTTGGCAAGCAATCCCGCAGCTTCTCCCTGGCGCAGGATGTGGATGAGTCGAAAGCCGAAGCCAGATACACGGATGGTGTGCTGCAACTCACACTGCCGAAAAAGCCCGGCTCTTCGAGAAAGATGCTCTCTGTTTCGTAATCAGACCGCCTGATACAGACCGCACACCGGCACGGAATTCCCGTGCCGGTTTTTGTTTGTGAAAACCATACTTCCCGTTGGTACCTTTTCCTTTCCCGCTTATCCACCATCGGGCATTCTCTTTCTTTTGGGCAAATATTTTTGATTCTTTCCGGCAATTTAGGTATCGTATGAATCATACCAAGCGTCAGGACCCGTTTGGCTTGCCGGAAACAGGACTTGTCTTAAACATAAACGGTGTTACCGGTGTCTGTTATGCTAGTGTTATCGGACGAAGCGAAACCTTTTCAGGCCCTGCTTTTCCTGAACTATTTTGACAACAAACCGCTTATGAGGGCCATGCGCAAATTATCTCTGGATACTTTTGATCCCAGGCTGTACCTGGACCGGGATATGTCATTGCTCGCCTTCAATGCCCGTGTGCTGGCCCAAGCAGAAAACCCGAATCTGCCCGTCATGGAGCGGCTGCGCTATTTATGTATTGCCGGCAGCAATCTGGATGAGTTTTTTGAGGTTCGTGTTGCCAGCCTTCATGCGCGCCGCGACTCAAATGCCAATCGTACTGCCTCTGAAATAGACGAACTACTGAAAAACATCAGCAGGGAATGCCATGCACTCGTCGAAAAACAATACACCATCCTTAATCGGGAAGTGCTCCCACTGCTGGCAGAAAACAGCATTCATCTGCTTGGTCGCAAGGAAAGAAATGAGGCGCAACAGGCATGGGTAAAAACTTTTTTCAGGGAACATATCCGGCCCGTCCTGACACCAATCGTTTTAGATCCGGCCCATCCCTTCCCGCAAGTCGTTAACAAGGGGCTGCATTTCATCATCTCTCTTTCCGGTAAAGATGCGTTTGGCCGTGGCAGTGACATTGCCATCCTGAAAGCGCCACGGGTGCTGCCCCGCGTCATCCGCCTGCCGGATGAGTTCTCCGAAGATGGCATGTCCTTCTCCCTGTTGTCTTCCATTATCCAGGCCAATATTGACAGTTTGTTCCCCCAACGGAAAGTGGTGGCTTATTCCCAGTTCCGGGTTACCCGTGACAGTGACCTGTGGGTTGATGAAGAAGAAGTCAAGAATCTGCGGGAAGCCCTGCAAAGCAGTCTTTACAGCAGGCACTTTGGGGCAGCCGTCCGGCTGGAAGTCGCCCAGGACTGCCCGCGGGAAATGTCGGATTTTCTCCTGCAGCAATTCAACCTGGAACAGCAGGATGTCTATTATGCAAAAGGTCCGGTCAATATGGTTCGTCTTACCGAATTTTTTGACCACGTCAAAAAGCCCGAACTGTATTTTCCCTCCTATACCCCATCCGTTTTGCAGGGCTCCTACATCGGCGCTTCCCTGTTTGACGCCCTGAAGAAAAAAGACATTCTGCTGCATCATCCTTTCCAGTCATTCCAGACCGTGGTCGACTTTATCAACACAGCAGCAAGAGACCCCGCTGTTATTGTAATCAAACAGACCATTTACCGGGCAGGCATGACATCCGAACTGATGGAGTCACTCATCTCTGCGGCCTTGCAGGGCAAGGAAGTCATTGCTGTTGTTGAGCTCAAGGCACGTTTTGATGAAGAGCAGAATATCGACTGGGCCAAACGCCTGGAAGAAGCCGGCGCACAGGTTGTCTATGGCGTAATGGGCCTGAAAACCCATGCCAAGCTGGCGCTTGCCATTCGGCGCGAAGATGACCGGCTGTGCTACTACGCCCATCTGGGAACGGGCAATTACAACCCGAATACCACGCGCTCCTATACCGACTTTGGCCTGATTACGGCCAATCAGGAAATGGGCAGGGAAGTTAACGAAGTTTTCATTCAACTGACGAGCCTGGCCAGGCCGGCAAAACTCGACTACCTGTGGCAGGCCCCCTTTGATCTTCACAAGGAAATTATCCGCGCCATCATGAACGAAGCCCGGCTTGCCAGATCCGGCAGGAAAGGGCGTATCATTGCCAAGATGAATGCGCTGATTGACGAATCTGTCATTCGCGCCCTGTATGCGGCATCCTCGGCCGGCGTCAAGATAGACCTGATTGTGCGCGGCGCATGCGCCTTAAAGCCGGGCGTACCCGGCCTGTCTGAAAATATTCGCGTGCGCTCCATCATTGGCAGGTTTCTTGAACATACCCGCATCTATTACTTCCGTAATGACCTGAAACATGATCTCTACCTCTCCAGTGCCGACTGGATGGCAAGAAACCTCTTCCGCCGCGTTGAGGTCGCCTTTCCTGTCCTGGATGAATCCCTGAAAAAACGGGTCATGGAAGAAGGACTGATGGCTTACCTGAAGGATAACCAGAATGCCTGGGAATTGCGTTCTGACGGAACGTACCGCCAGAAAAAGCCGCGTAAAAAACAGGAAAAATACAGCGCCCAGCAGCAACTGACGCAGATTTACGGTGCGCCGCAGACTCAGGGATAAACAACCATCATGCAATTGTTTTTATGGCGACACGCTGATGCCAGCCCCGGAACGCCCGACAGGGAAAGACCCTTGTCATCAGAAGGCCAGAAGGAAGCTGCGCTGACAGCACGATGGCTGAATGCCATCCTTCCGGCAGATCCGCTCATCCTGGTCAGCCCGGCCCTTCGCACCCGCCAGACAGCTGATGCCCTTGGACGCCGGTACGAAATCCATGGCAGCGCGGCAATCGGCTCCAGTCCGGAAGCGATTCTTACCGCAGCAAACTGGCCGTCGAGTGAAAAAACCGTACTGGTTGTCAGCCACCAGCCTTTGCTGGGCTATCTGGCTTCTTTCCTTTTATGCGGACAACCGCAGGCATGGGATGTAGAAAAGAGCAATGTCTGGTGGTTTGATATCAGCGGGAAAATCCACGAAGAATCCCGGTTGAAAGCCGTTATTTCTCCCCTGCTTCTGGCTGACCGGCCATGGCCGCTTTCTTCTGGAACGGGACAGCATACGCCATTATGACCCAACCCTCTGAAAAAGCCTCCCGGTTTCGTTTTTTCCGGAATTTCCTTAACTGGCCGGATCTGGCCGCCGGCATTTCCATTACCGGGCTACTGCTGCCCCAGGCGCTGGCATATTCCAGCATTGGCAATCTGCCCGCACAGGCAGGAATTATTGCACTCATCGCCGGACTGCTTTGCTACGGCCTTTTGGGTTCCAGCCGTTTTGCCCTGGTTTCCCCCACGTCTTCTTCCGCTGTTGTTCTGGCGGCGGCAACCGCCTCCCTGGCAGGTGGTAGCACCGCCCACAAGCTGCTCATTGCCGGCGGGCTTGTCATTGCTGCCGGGGTGATTTTTCTGCTGGCGGCAGCAACCCGCATGGGAAGTATTACAGATTTTATCGCACGTCCTGTTTTGCGTGGTTTTACGTTTGGCCTGGCTATCGTCATTATCATCAAACAGATGGCGCCGGTTGTAGGCATCCAGTCACAATACGACAACCTGTTTTACTTCATGCTGGACTTGGCCTACCAGTTTGAACACTGGAACCAGCCCTGTATGGGTATCGCCATCCTGACTGTCGGCTGTCTTTTTTCTCTTGAAAAAATCAAAAACCTGCCCGGCGGCATTGTCGTGATCCTGCTGGGTATCATTGGCAGCCTGTTCATCGACTTGCCCTCTTATGGTGTTCCACTGGTCGGCTCCATCAGCATTGAAATGATGGAACTCAAAATCCCTGTGTTTTCACTGCGGGAATGGGTCAACCTGTTTGAACTGTCGCTGGCCATGGTATTCATCCTGTATGCGGAATCCTATGGCTCCATTCGCAGTTTTGCCATGAAACACGGTGACGCCATTGCGCCCAACCGGGACCTTTTTGCATTGGGAATTTCCAACCTGGTATCCGGCCTTTTTCAGGGCATGCCCGTCGGCGCAGGCTACTCTGCAACGGCAGCCAATGAGGCATATGGCGCAAAAACCCGCATGTCGGGCATCTTTTCCATGCTCATCACCCTGGTTGTCCTGGCAACCGCGCTGCCTTATATCGAGCGCATCCCGCAACCGGTCCTTGCGGGCATTGTCGTTTACACCATGCTCACGATTGTGAAGCTTTCCACATTCGAGGTGTATTTTGCCTGGAAAAACGATCGTCTGATTGCCATTGTCTCTATCCTGGCGGTGCTTTTCCTGGGCGTTTTGCAGGGATTGATTATCGCCGTTGGTATCAGCATTCTGATTATGCTCAGGCAGATTTCGGCCTCAACCGTATCCGAGCTGGGGCGTTTGGGGCAAAGTCATGATTTCGTCAGCATGACAGCTTTTCCGGAAGCGAGGCCGGTCTCGGGCATCCTGATCATGCGCCCGGACCAGGGACTCTTTTTTGCCAATACCGAACGGATCCTGCAACAGGCGCGGCAGATACTGGCAACGCACACTGATCCGGTTCATACGGTGATCCTGAGCCTTGAGCTGACCAATGACATGGACACGACCAGCCTGGAAGCGCTTCAGGATTTCTTTACCTATGTCGCGGAACAGGAAAAAAGCCTGATTCTGGCCCGGCTGAAAGATCCGGTATATGGCATTTTGCAGTTTTCTCTCGGAAAAGAATTTCCGGACGTTTCCATGAGCCGACTCAGTGTCGAACGCGCTGTCCGGCTTGCCAGGGTAAAAAACCACCCGGAAAAGTCCTGACGATTTTCACTCAGGATTCACGAATCAGCAGGGATATCCCCCTATCCGCCCACCAGTCACGCTCCCTTCCCAGCCAATAGGACAACGTCTGATGCTGCTTGAGCCATTTCTCAGGCATCAGGATTTCAATCCGTTTTTTCATCCGGAATCCGACCGCATCCACCGCTTCACTGACCCGTGAATGCATGAAGATCACGGCCAGGCGGATCGCCAGCACCGCCTTGACGGCATCCGGATTATCAAATATCCCGTTGAGCTTGCGCAGATTACCCTTCTGGGCAAGAACCAGCTTACCCATCTGCTTTTGCTCGCGCGCCGTAAAACCCGCAAGATCGGCATTTTCCACCAGATAGGCGCCATGCTTGTGGTAGTTGGAAGGAGAAACAAACATGCCGACTTCATGCATGAGCGCACTCCAGTGAAGAAGCTTTTTATACCTGTCCGAATCCGGCGCCATTTTTTCATAAAGCGCACTGGCCCAACTTGCCACGCGGGCAGCCCGCTTCCTGTCAGCTTTATAACGCCGCATAAAACCCGAAACCGATTGTTCGCGCCTGTCATGCTCAGTGGACTGCAAACACAGATCCCACATGATGCCCATACGCAAACCGGATTCAACTGGCACCATCACCGGCATTTTAAGGTCGGTCATCAGGACAATCATGATGGAAAGCCCCCCAACCACCGATGCCGCACGTTCCGGCCTGAGGCCGGGAAAGCCGAGCTGGCTGATTTTTCCTGCCCGGATCATCTGCAGGCGAAGCAGATCCAGGTTTTTTGCCGTCAGCCTGCCGTCCCCGATCCCCATCGTGCTGATAAGCTCGGCAATGGCACGCATCGTGCCGGATGAGCCATAGGCCATCTTCCAGTGACGTTTATGGTAATAGGATTTGACATCTTCAAAATGACTGCGCGCCGAGAGAATCGCAGCATCAAAACCGGCAGCAGTGATCACCCCGCCAGGGAAAAAATCCAGGCTTTGGCCCACGGTTCCCACACTGAACGATTCCACCCTTTCAATGGCCTCTCCCCTGCCACGGATCATTTCGGTTGAACCCCCGCCAATATCAATCACCAGGCGTCTTTCATCCGGCCTGGCGAGCAGATTGTCCACCCCCAGATAAATAAGCCGGCCCTCTTCCTCACCGGAAATCACCTCAATCGGATAACCAAGGGCTGCTTCTGCCTGTACCAGAAAATCCGGCGCATTGACCGCGACCCGCAGCGTATTGGTGGCGACAGCACGAAGCACACTGATAGGATACGGTTTTAAAATAGAACTGAGGCTGCGCAACGCATCCAGACCGCCCTGTATTGCTGCATCAGTCAGGTGATTGTTTTTGTCCAGTCCGGCAGCCAGCCGGTTGGGCTCCCGGGCGGCCCTGATGACCCGGATAGCACCATCCACATATTCACCGATCTGCAGGCGAAAACTGTTGGACCCCAGGTCAATTGCGGAAAGCATGGTTTTGTTCTCCCAACCCTGATTGATTACCCCAGCATGGTATCAAGAACCATCATTAACGCAAACCCGACCAGAAGGCCGATCGTTGCAGGGGTCTGGTGCCCGTTGCGATGGGTTTCGGGAATCACTTCATGGGAAACAATAAAAATCATGGCGCCGCCGGCCAGTCCCAGGCCGACCGGATAGGAAATGGCCAGTCCGCTGGTGAGTCCGACACCGAGCAACGCACCAAAAAGCTCTGGAAGACCTGTCACTCCCGCCAGTAACACCGCACGAAGCCGTGAGATGCCCGCACTTCTCAAGGCAAGGGCAACCGCCAGCCCTTCGGGGATATCCTGCAAAATAATCGCAGTCGTCAGCGGCAGGCCGACATTCATGTCACCCCGCGAAAAGCTCACACCGATAGCCATGCCCTCCGGCAGATTATGCAGTGCAATGGCGAAAACAAAAAGCCATAGCCGGTTTACCCGCTCGTGTCCGGGACCAAATGTTCCCAGGGTGGTGTGAAGATGTGGCGTAAATTGCTCCAGGCTCAACATCAGGAAAATCCCGAGCGCCATCCCGAAAACAACAACCCCGGCACTCATGACCCTGCTGCCCGTCATCTCCACCCCGGCCTGCAAACCTGGTAGCAGCAGGGAAAAAGCGCTCGCCGCCAGCATCATGCCTGCGGCAAATCCCAGCATGGTATCTTCAACGGGCTGCGGAATTTTTTTGATCAGCAAGGCGGGAAGGGCGCCCGCAGCCGTCATCACAAAAGCAACCGTGCCGCCAATCATCGCCAATTTGAGCGCCTGATCAAAAACCGGGTCGCCAATTTTCATCAGGCTGTGTATCAGCATGACGATAATCGCCGCAAACGATACGAACATACAGAGCGCTATCATCCAGTGTTTGCGGGCATGATGCCGCATCGCAGTCCGCCAGCTGCCGTTGATGACGGCTGACAGATGCGTTTTCTCTATGAAACTTTTGTTTTTTTCACCCACTGGCTGTTCGTCTCGTTTTGTTAGTCTTCAAATAACAGGCGGCTCATCAGGCCGGTTGAGGCAATATACCATTATTTCCCGCTTTGTCCCGTGAAAGGGATTCCCCCGTATTTACTTATCCGCATCAATTTTACTCTTTAAATAAATGGGGTAATATTCAGGATTCAGTCCGGGCGCTTCACCTTGATACGTCATCTTGTGCCTGTGTGTCTTGTTATGCGTCATTCATTTTGATTAAGGAGAAGAACATGAAAATTCTGGTTACCGGCGGTTGTGGAAACATGGGCGTCCACGTCGTGAAATCGCTGGCGAAAAAAGGGCACCAGGTACGCGTTCTGGACAAGGATGAAGACGGCCTGAAAAAACTGGCCGGTGGCAATATCGAAACGATACCCGGCAATATGGCTGACAAAGAGCTGATCAGGCAGGCCGTCAATGGCGTTGACGCCGTCCTGCATCTGGCATGGAGCTTTTCCGAGGATTTCATTGACCTGCTCGATATCGACATCAAGGCTTACCAGTATATTCTGGATGCCGCAGTGGAATATGGTGTCAAGGACATCATCAATGCAACAACAGCCGTTTCCTATGGCAAACCCGTAACCAATCCGGTTGATGAAACCCA
>JAAZED010000209.1 GCA_012512465.1 Oxalobacter sp.
GAAAGCCGTACCGTATTTTTGCGGAGCACCTGGAAAGCCAGGCGATTGACCAGTTTGTCGGCGCAATGCAGTTAGACAGCGTGTTAAAAGGCGCACTCATGCCCGATGCCCATTCAGGCTACACCCTGCCGATAGGCGCTGTGGTGGCGGTACAGGGGATGGTTTATCCCAGCTTTGTCGGTTATGACATCGGCTGCGGCATGTGTGCGATGAAGACGACTTTCCGTCCGGCCGATATCCGCACCCATGCGCCAGCCATTTTCAAGCGGATTTATGAGCAGCTTCCGGTGGGCTTTGCCCATCGCAAAACCCCGTCCGAATGGGGCGACTTCAAGCGGCTTGACCACACCCCTCACCTGAAAAAGCTGATGGCGAACGGCGGCCTGAAGCAATTGGGGACGCTGGGCAGCGGCAACCATTTTGTGGAGGTGGGCGAGGATGAATCCGGCGCGGTGTGGATCGTGATCCATTCGGGCAGCCGCAATATCGGGCATTCGGTGGCGACGCATTACCTGAAAGCGGCCTCCCCCGATGGCAGGCCGCGGGAAGGGTTTTTCGGGCTCTTGACCGATTCGGCAGCCGGGGAGGATTATATCCGCGACATGGCGTACTGCCTGGCATTTGCGCTGGAAAACCGTCGCCAGATCATGCACATGGTGGCTGACGCCATTGCCTCGCAGGTGGAGGGAAAACTCATTGTCTCCAGCCTGATCAACCGCACCCACAATCATGCGGAAAAAACCGGCGGGCTGTGGATTCACCGCAAGGGCGCCACCCATGCGGAAGACGGCATGCCGGGTGTGATACCGGGCAATATGCGCGACGGCTCTTTTATTGTGCGCGGCAAAGGCAACCCGGAAAGCCTGTCATCCAGTTCGCATGGCGCGGGACGGGTGATGGGGCGAAAGGAAGCGAAAAGAAAGATTGACCTGGCGTCCTTTGCTGCGGACATGAGGGTGCGTGGCATCACGGCGAAGGTGGATCATCACACGCTGGACGAAGCACCGGGCGCCTACAAGGATATCCATGAGGTCATGGCCATGCAGGCCGACCTGGTCGATGTCCTGCACCATATCCGCCCGATCATCAATATCAAGGGATAGCCGCCGGCTTTCTCTTTCTGCTTTTCTCCTCACGGGGCGCATCAAGATGCATTATCACGATGCGGCATAAGCATATGAAAACTCAATCGTTAGGATTCCCCCTGCCAGTCTCCTGAAATGGCACACTTGGGTATAACTGCAAAAAGCAGGAATCCGGTCAAAATAACACGAAAAGAACTGTCCGGATATCACAAGACTTGAAGCAGAAAACAGACACCGGAGGTTCTTATGAAATCCCTGAAGAATCTCTCTTCCGGCAAAACGCTGATCTTTCTGGTATCGCTTTGCCTTTGTGCCATTCTGGTCGTTTTTTGATCGGACATAAATCACGTGCGGAAAACATGCCAATGGAAGGACCATTCGTGCGGTTATCCCTGTCAGGGGACAGTCTGCCGTTTTCACGCGCTGCTTTTCAGTGCTCAAGAAGCATCCGGCGTGATATTTCCATGCAGAAAAAGCAGATGAAAGAAATGGAAAACCCGGGTATCATTGGGAAAAATGGCCCGCCGGCAAAAGAGGCTGACTAAAAGGTTTTTGCGCCTGTCACAAGACACGACGCAGCAAACAGACAACAATAACAACAACAGATGAAGACTGTAAGAAATCCGTCCCGGGCGGCCATTCTGACTTTCCTGGCATCTTTCTTCCTTTGTGCGGTTCTGATCACTTTTTCGATCCGGTACAAATCGCGTGTGGAGAGCATGGCCATGGAAAGGGTTATCGGCGAGAAAAGCGCACGGATCAGCGAGGTGCTGACCCGGCTGCTGTACAAAACGCAGGTGCTTTCCACACTGGCGATTGAAAATGACGGCAATATTGAGCGGTTTGAGCGCGTTGCACCAGCCATTGTGGACGATCCGGCCATCCTGAATATCGTGATTGCGCCGGGGGGCATTGTCTCGCATGTGTATCCCTTGAAGGGCAATGAACAGGTGCTTGGGTATGATCTTTTTGGTGAAGGGGAAGGCAACCAGGAGGCTATCCTTGCCCGGGAAAGGGGCCAGCTTGTCTTTGCCGGGCCTTTTAACCTGGTCCAGGGCGAAAAGGCGCTGGTCGGGCGGCTGCCTGTCTGGAGGAAAGCGGCTGAGGGAGAAAAAGCCTTCTGGGGGCTGGTCTCCGTGGCGCTGAAATACCCGGAAGCCTTTGCCGGCACGGGCCTGGATGACCTGAAAAAGGCCGGATTTGATTATGAAATCTGGCGAATCAACCCGGACACGCAAGAACGGCAGGTGATTGTACGAAGCAGCCGGGAGTACGTCAGCAGCACAGGCTATATCGAGATGCCGCTCAGAATCCTGAATGCCGAATGGGTTTTCCGGATATTGCCGGTGCGCGCCTGGTATACCTGGCCGGAAAACTGGATACTGATCCTTGCCGGGATTTTCATCAGTACGCTGATTGCGCTGGTGGTGCAGAACAACCACGAACTCAGGCATATCCATAATGATCTGGAAGCAATGATACAGACCGATTCGCTGACCGGCATCCTGAACAGGAAGGGTCTTTTTGACCGGCTTGACGGCCTGATCACAGAGAAAACGGCCTTTCAGCTCTGTTATATCGATCTGAATTATTTCAAGCTGATCAACGATATCTATGGGCACCATATCGGGGATTATGCCCTGGTTGCGTTTTCACGGAAAATGCAGGAGCACCTGGGTGAAAACGTCATTTTTTCGCGGATATCGGGGGATGAGTTTGTCCTGGCACGGATTGGCGATCCGCTTCCTGTCACCCAATCCGACAGTTTCTGGGCAGGCGTGGAAGCCGATTTTACGCAACCGCTTTTTTCGGCCGGCAGCGAAGCCATCACGCTGACTTTCAGCAGGGGTATCGCCCTTTTTCCGGACGATGGCAATACTGTGGATGAACTCATCTGCGCGGCAGACAGAAAAATGTATGCCGCAAAAAACGCCCGGTACGCCGTGGAAAAGAGGCGGCGCCATACCGACAGGGTCTTGCCGTAAACGGATCGGGCGGCAACAGAAACGGTTGCCTGATTTTTGCCTGCTTTTTGATCGATTCTGTTTGTTTGTCCAGGGCAAACACGGTATGATTCGCTCTGTTGAATTTGTCCGGATATTCCGCGTCACATCATGAAAAAGCTTTTGACCTGTTTTTTGTTCCTGCTGGCTCTTGCCGGCTGCAAGGACGCGCCCAAACCGGTCAAGCCGGGAGACATGAACGCCGGATATGTCCATTTTGCTGCCAGCCTGATCCTGGAAGATGTCATTCACAAGGGCGATGCCTCGGTTTATGCCCAACTGGTGCAGTCCCGTCCCCTCTCCCCGTACAAAATACTTTATGCCGATAACGTGATCGGGGATTTCAGGCGTGATTTCTCGTCTGCGGAAGACCGGTACTACCGCCTGCGTGGGACCGGGGCCGTCGTGCGCGGCACGGTTGCCGGTGTTGACAAGGCGGAACAGGAAGTGATTTTTGTGAAAGAGGACGCGAAAGAAAAGCCGCCTTTTACCGGCAGACTCCGCATCTCGCTTGACAGGGCGTTCTACAAGGATGGCGCGATGCCGGCCTATGAAACCGGCGCTGCCGCCACTTTCATGTGTACGCAATACCGTCCTGTCCATGATTTTAAAAATGAAACAATGCACAAGGTTGAGATCCGCATGATCGAGTGCAAGACAGCGGATGATTATTATGGTGAAGTCCAGGACAGGATAAAGGAACGCCTGACAGATATTTATGCAGGCCGTGAATCGGTCAATCCTGATCTGGCAAAGGGCCTCGCCGCCCTGTACCTGACCGGGCAATCGGTCCCGGAAGATTCTGTCTGTCTTTACGGCGGCTACCTGGCCTGCCATGAAAACCTGGTGGATGAATTTGCCCGCAAATGGGGTGAGGTCAAGGTGGAAAATATCGGCAATATGGATATCGATCCGGAAAAGGTGACTTCCCGGAAAATTGAACAGGTAAAATCCGGCCCGGCAGAGCGCCCGGAAAATGCGGACCGCTCACCCTCGGGTGAAAAAATCCATGAGCAGCCTGAAGGGGTGACAAAGCAGAAGGAAGCCATTTCCCGGGTGAAAGTCCCCGGTGCTGACTGATCCGGAACAGAAAACCCGCAAAAAGCGGGTTTTTTTATAACTGCCGCCATTTTGCCCCTGTTGCACAAAACCATAAAAAGCCCGCAATGAAGTGACCCCCTAAAGTTGGACGGAAATTTAAGTGGCTAAAGATGCCTGAGTTCTGAATTGCACAGGACTCAGGCCATTTAGTTTTAATCGGATTCTATCGTGATTATAGTAGTGGATATACTCCCTTATTTCTGATTCCAGTTGTTCGACAGAATCAAACTTTTTGATGTAAAAGCATTCTGATTTCAACGTACCGAAGAAACTCTCCATCGCCGCATTATCCAGACAGTTTCCCTTGCGAGACATGCTCTGGGTGATTTCATACCGTTGCAGGATTTTTTGGTAGGGTTTCATTTGATACTGCCATCCCTGATCCGAGTGGAGTAGTGGCATATCGCCCGGCTTCAGATGGGAGATTGCTTCTGAGAGCATCTTCTCGACCATATCAAAGTGAGGGCGCCTGGCGAGGCGATGGGCAATGATCTCATTGTTATACAAGTCCATAACGGGTGACAGATAAAGCTTTTCTCCAGAAACATTGAATTCAGTCACATCCGTTACCCATTTCCGGTTCGGCTGCCCTGCTGCAAATTGCCTTTGCAGCAGGTTGGGCGCAACCTGCCCGACATGCCCCTTGTAAGAACGGTATTTTTTGATGCGAATGAAGGATGCC
>JAAZED010000018.1 GCA_012512465.1 Oxalobacter sp.
CCATACCACTTGGCGCCTTATGCCGCCAAATCATCCGAGTCGCACGGCCGTGTTTATGATGAGCCGACACCGGTAACACGTACAGCCTTTCAGCGTGACCGTGACCGGATTATTCACTGTGGCGCATTCAGGCGGCTGGAGTATAAGACCCAGGTTTTCGTCAATCATGAGGGAGATCTTTTTCGTACCCGGCTCACACACAGTCTGGAGGTGGCACAGATTGCACGATCCGTTGCACGTAATCTGCAGTTGAACGGGGATCTGGTCGAAGCGATTTCTCTTGCGCATGATTTGGGGCATACGCCTTTCGGACATGCCGGGCAGGATGCGCTGGATGGGTGTATGGCAGCGTTTGGCGGGTTTGAGCATAATCTGCAGAGTCTGCGTGTTGTTGAAGTGCTGGAGCAGCGTTATGGTGCATTTGATGGATTGAACCTGACCTTTGAAACACGTGAGGGCATCCTCAAGCATTGTTCTGACGAGAAAGCGATTGAGCTGGGAGAACTGGGCCGCCGTTTTCTGGAAAACAGGCAGCCTTCGCTGGAAGCGCAACTGGCCAACAGGGCCGATGAAATTGCCTATAACAATCATGATATTGATGATGGTCTGCGTTCCGGCCTGATTACGGTTTCACAATTGCAGGAAATCGACCTTTTTGCCCGACAGTGGCACGAGGTAAAAACGGCGATGCCGGGTATCAGTGAACGCCGGATGGTTTATGAAACCATCCGGCGGATGATCAGTGCCCTGATCGTTGACCTGACACGTACTTCAGAGGAAAAAATACGTGAAGTGGCACCCTCCCATATTGAAGATGTGCGCCATGCGCCACAGTTGATTGCTTTTTCAGAAAAAATGGCAGAAGAAGCGGCGGCGCTGAAAGCGTTTCTTTTCACCAATCTCTACCGGCATTACCAGGTCAACCGCATGAGCAGCAAGGCGAGACTCATTATCCGCCAGCTCTTTCATGTATTCATGGAAGATCCGTCGCTTCTGCCGCCGGATGAGCGGGCGAAAACCAACCGGGAAGCAGACCATGCCCGTCATATTGCGGATTACATTGCGGGGATGACAGACCGGTACGCCATGCGGGAATACCGCCGTCTTTTTGAAGTGGATGAGGTTTAGGCTCTGCCCTTGCGAATGTAAGGGCAGAGCCTGGGCCGTTTATTCGATTTCGGGCTGGACACTGGCAATGCCAACCTGTGCGCTGCCCTGAGCCAGCCGGATAGTGACATTTTCCCGTATCGGTAATTTGAGCGGGGAACGGATCACGCGCCCGCGCTTATCGGTGATAATGGCATAGCCGCGCTCAAGTGTCCGCTCGGGACTCAGGAGTTCCAGTTGTGCATGCCATGAAGCCACGCCTTGCCGATGACTGGTCATGGCGGCACTGATAAGGGATGCCATCTGGCGCCGGGTTGTCTGGAGCCGGGGATGGTATACGGCAGTGTCCGGCAGTTTTCCTCTCAGGCGGATTGAGAGGTGCAGCAGCCGGTTTTGTGCATCGGTGACGAGCCGCTTTTTGGCGTTTGACAATTGGTCTGCCAGTGCGCCAAGACGGATTTTTTCCCGCCGGGTGTAGGTTGCCGGGCTGATCAGGCGACGCGAAGCCATATCTACATGCTGGCGGGTATTGGCCATGATGCGTTCCATCGCATACTGGAGATCTTCCGCCTGTGTTCTGATGGTGTTCATCCAGTCAGTTTGGGGGCGGGTGGCCATTTCTGCCGCACCGGTTGGTGTCGGGGCGCGAAGATCGGCAACAAAGTCGGCGATGGTGGTATCGGTTTCGTGACCAACACCGGAAATAACCGGAATCGTGCATGCGGCAATGGCACGGGCGACGATTTCCTCATTGAAGCTCCACAGGTCTTCCATGCTGCCGCCTCCCCGGCAGACGATGAGCATGTCGGTTTCTGCACGTGTGGATGCCGTCTGGATTGCCTGGGCGATTTTTTCTCCTGCGCCGTCTCCCTGGACGGGAGCCGGGTACAGAATAATACGAACATGTGGTGCTCGTCTGGAAAGGGTTGTCAGCACATCGCGCAGTGCTGCAGCCTGCAGGCTGGTCACAATGCCGATGGTCCGGGGAAAAACGGGCAGGGGCTGCTTTTTGTCTGTTTCAAAGAGTCCTTCTTTTGCCAGTTTTTCCTTGAGGCGCTGGAAAGCTTCAAAAAGGTTGCCAACGCCGGCATGACGGATTGCTTCGACATTCAACTGGTAGTCGCCACGTGCCGGGTAAAGGGTTACGGTGGCGCGTGCTTCAATCCTGTCGCTATTCCTGATGTCAAAACCGACTGATTGGGCGCGCCCCCGGAACATGACAGCCCGAACCTGGGCCGTATCATCCTTGAGTGTGAAGTACCAGTGGCCGGAAGCTGCCCGTGTAAAGTTCGAGATTTCACCTGCGATCCATGTCAGGGCAAAACTTTTTTCCAGCAGGCGGGCAACAGACTGGTTCAGTGCCGAGACCGTCAGGACAGGAGGTGCTGCTGCCGTATGTTGTTCTGTGATGTCAGGATTCATGCCGGTTTATCAGGAAGCTTTCCACAAGGTTATACAGTAACAGAGAAGAACCATCAGGCTGTGATAACTTGGAGAGGGTGCTAACGCAATGATTTATCAATGAAAAACGGTTAATTCTCGTGTATTTTCTTAAAATTGTTTTTTTAACAGACAACCTGTTTATTCAGGCCATTTTTCCACAAAGTTATCCACAAGCCGGGCTTTGTCAGCAAACCCGTTTTCCGGC
>JAAZED010000210.1 GCA_012512465.1 Oxalobacter sp.
ATGGGCGTCACGCAGTGGGGACAGGCCGTGGATGTGGTGAAAGGCCTCTCAAGCATCGCTGTCATGACAGGGAACCTGGGACGCCCGAATGTGGGGGTGGGGCCGGTACGTGGACAGAACAATGTCCAGGGCGCATGTGATATGGGGGTATTGCCGGGTACGCTGCCCGGGTATTACAAGGTATGGGATGAAGAAGCCCGGAATAAATTCGCCAACGCCTGGGGCGTTCCCTCTCTTCCCGAAAAAGTCGGTTTTCACCTGACCGAGATACCGCACGCCATTCATGACGACAAGCTCAAGGCATGCTGGATTTTCGGTGAGGATCCTTTCCAGACCGAGCCGGATCTTGCCACCTTGCGCAAGGAATTTGCCAAGCTGGAACTCTTTATCGTGCAGGATATTTTCATGACAAAAACCGCCATGGAAGCGGATGTCATTTTCCCGGCCACCTCATGGGGTGAGCATGAAGGGGTGTATTCTGCGGCAGACCGGGGATTCCAGCGCTTTTACAAGGCGGTGGAGCCCAAGGGGGATGTAAAACCGGACTGGGAAATCCACAGCCTGATGGCAACGGCAATGGGTTACCCGATGAAGTACAACAATACCCAGGAAATCTGGGATGAAATCCGGGAGCTGTGCCATCTGTACAAAGGGGCAACGTATGAGAAAATGGCCGGGCTGGCCTATGTCCCCTGGCCCTGCCTGGATGAGGATGATCCGGGAACCCCATGGCTGTATGAGGGCAATAAATTTGATACACTGAGCGGCAAGGCGCTTTTATTTGCTGCTGAGTGGCGTCCCCCATCGGAATCAACTGACCTCGAATTTCCCATGACGCTTTGTACGGTCCGTGAAGTGGGACATTATTCCTGCCGCTCGATGACGGGGAACTGTGCTGCATTACAGACACTGGCCAATGAACCGGGCTTTGTGCAGATTCATCCGGCGGATGCGTCAAAGCTGGAGATCCGGGATCAGGAACTGGTCTGGGTGGAATCACGCAGGGGCCGGGTCATTACCCGGGCCAATATCAATGAAAGAGCCAATGAGGGAGCGGTCTACATGACGTACCAGTGGTGGATCGGCGCGTGTAACGAACTGACAGCCGAACATCTGGACCCGATTTCCAAGACGCCGGAGCATAAGTACAGTGCGGTAAGGGTAGAGCGTATTATCGACCAGGCATCGGCAGAGCAGTACGTGCTGGATACCTACAATAAGATGAAGTCAGACATGCGTAATGCCGTGATTGACATCGCGGTTGAAACGGCCTGACCTGTTTTTCTTTCCATGAAAAACCCCCTCGGCCAAAACCGAGGGGTTTTTTGTTGAGGCGGCTTATTTCTGCTTTTGTTTGTCGAGCAGGGACAGCCAAATGGTTTTCGGCTCGGTGAAGTTTTCCAGGGCCGCTTCGCCATGCTCACGGCCAAAGCCGGATTCACCCGTTCCGCCCCACGGCAGACGGATATCGGTATAGCCATAGGTATTGATCCAGACCGTACCGGCTCTCAACTCATGGGCAACCTGGTGCACCCGGGTAATGTCTGCACTCCAGACACCAGCTGCCAGACTGAATGCCGTTCCGTTGGCAATACGGACGGCATCGGCTTCATCTTCAAAAGGAATAACACTGGCTACCGGGCCGAAAATCTCTTCCTGGGAAATGCGCATTTCATGTTCCACACCGGTAAAGATGGTCGGCTCAACAAAGTAACCTTTCATGTCACAACGCCCCCCGCCATAAACCAGGGAAGCCCCTTCTTTTTTGCCGATATCCACATAATCCAGCACGGTTTTCATCTGCTGGGAAGAGACAAGCGGCCCCATGACGGTATCCGGTTTGGCCGTGTCTCCGATCCGGATAGCTTTCGCACGCTGAATAAGCCGGTCAACGACTTCATCATAAACGCCTTTCTGGACCAGAATGCGCGATCCGGCAGAGCAGACCTGCCCGGCATTGAAAAAGACACCGGATGCGGCGGCAGGAACGGCACTGTCGAGGTCTGCATCGGAAAAGATGACATTGGCTGATTTGCCGCCGAGCTCCAGCGTAATGCGCTTGAAGTTGCTGGCAGCGCCCTGCATGATGCCGCGGCCAACACCGGGTGAGCCAGTGAAGGTGATTTTATCCACGCCGGGGTGTGCGACCATTGCATCGCCCACCACGCTGCCGCGCCCGGTAACGACATTCAGCACCCCTGGCGGGAGGCCCGCTTCAAGTGCCAGTTCAGCGATACGGATCAGTGTCAGCGGCGTGAGTTCAGCCGGTTTGACAACCAGTGTGCAGCCGCATGCAAGCGCTGGTGCAATTTTCCAGATGCCGATCATGATCGGGAAATTCCAGGGCACGATAGCACCCACGACACCGACCGGTTCGCGCACAGTATAGGTCAGTGCATCCGGGCGTGCCGGGATGACCTGGCCGATAATCTTGTCAGGCCAGCCCGCGTAGTAGCGCATGGTATCGATTGCTGCGGGCATATCCTGTCGCCGGACACTGGCAATCGGTTTGCCTGCATTCAGCGTTTCCAGCATGATCAGTTCTTCCTGGTGTTTTTCCATCAGGTCGGCAAGCTTGTACATGATCTGGGCGCGATCCGCCGCTCGCATGCGGTTCCATACCTTGAGTGCCGCACGTGCGGCCTTGACGGCGGTATCCACATCTTTCGCATCGCCTCGGGCCACTTTTGCCAGCACTTCTTCATTGGCAGGATTGACGATAGTGGAATAGTCGCCGCTATCCGGTTTGACATATTTACCGTCAATCAGCAATTCATGCTGCGGAATATTGGTGCTGGTTGTCATAAAGAACCTCTCTATGGAATTAATTAATGAGAATTGTTTTATTCATTCTAAGTGGAATGATTCTTTTCTGCTGAGCGCGCTGTTCTTTGCTTATTGTTTGGGCATATTCGCTCAAGCGTGTTATTTTTGGATAAGACATCAAGGTATCAGTCTACAACGGCAACGGCCTTGATTTGCGCATAGACCTGCTTACCAGGCTTCAGTTCAAGTGTTGTGGCGGAGCGGGTCGTAATGCGACAGAGCAGACGGGTGCCGCCGGCATCAAGCTCAACCATGACGCGCCCTGCACTGTCATCATGAATATCGACAATGCGTGATTCAATAATGTTGAGGATACTGGTTCCAGAGGTTCTTTCCAGTGTCAGGCTGACATCGCTTGCCTCAATGCGCAGGCGTACCCTTTTACCTGTCTGCGTCATCTCGCCAGGCAGGATGATATTGCCACCGCTGAATGTGACGGTGTTGAGATGAAAATGCGCATCTCTGTCGATGATCGTGCCGTTAATCACAGCGGCGGCATCATCACCATGCGCCAGTGGCAGATCCAGACGGGTCAGGAGCCTGCTGGTGATATCGGATGCCCGCATATTGCCGTTTTCGAGGAAGACCATGTGATCTGCCAGGCTGATGATTTCATCCAGCGCATGGCTCACATACAGGATGGGAATTTCGAGTTCTTCATTCAGGCGGTTAAGGTAGGGAATGATCTCCCTTTTGCGCTGGATATCCAGAGAAGCAAGCGGCTCATCCATCATCAGCAGGCGGGGGCTGGTGGCAAGTGCCCTGGCGATGCCGACACGCTGTTTTTCCCCCCCGGAGAGAGTATCCGGTTTTCTTTCCATCAGGTGAGCGATACCCAGCAGGTCTACAACAAAGTCCAGCGGAATTTTCCGTTCACTTTCGGTAATCCGCTTCAGGCCATACTGCAGGTTTTTCTGTACCGTCAGGTGAGGAAAGAGGGCGGCGTCCTGGAAGACAAATCCCAGCGCCCGTTTGTAAGGCGGTACAAAAATACCGTTGGCGTCATCGTGCCATATTTCATCACGGATGGCAATACGGCTGTTCACCGGCCGCTCCAGTCCTGCAATCGCTCTCAAAAAAGTGGATTTGCCTGAGCCGGATACGCCAAAAAGACCGGTTACACCTTCGCCGGGCAGTGTCAGGTCCACATCCAGCGTGTAGTCGGGAAAATTTACCTGAATGCGCGTTTGGATGTTGCTCATGTCCGCCGCTTTCCTGTCGGGTTGAGGATGTACAGGGCGAGCAGTACGATAAAGCAGAACACAAG
>JAAZED010000211.1 GCA_012512465.1 Oxalobacter sp.
ACTATCGTAAAACCCACAACCAGGGCGTTTTCGATGTCTATGACCCGGAAATCATGGCTTGCCGCCGCAGTGGTGTTATCACCGGTCTGCCGGATGCTTATGGTCGTGGCCGGATCATCGGCGACTATCGTCGTGTTGCGCTTTATGGTACCGACTTCCTGATCGCTGACAAAAAGCGTGAAAAAGCGGATAGCGATTGCAAGCCGTTTTCCGAAGACATCATTCGCATCCGCGAAGAACTGTCCGAGCAGATCAGGGCGCTCAAAGAGCTGACCGAAATGGCAAAAGGCTATGGTTTCGATATCAGCAAGCCAGCTGCTACAGGGCTTGAAGCGGCACAGTGGACCTACTTCGGTTTTATTGCCTCAGCCAAAGAAGCCAACGGTGCTGCTACCGGTATCGGCCGTATCACCGCTTTCCTGGACATCTACATCCAGCGTGATCTGGACGAAGGCCGTATCACTGAAGCTGAAGCACAGGAAATCATCGACCAGCTCGTTATCAAGTGCCGTATCCTGCGCTACCTGCGTACGCTGGACTTCGACGCACTCTTCAGTGGCGATCCTACCTGGGTAACCATTGCATTTGCCGGTATGTGCCTTGATGGCCGTTCCATGGTTACCAAGACAGACTTCCGTCTGCTGCATACCTTGGATAACCTCGGTACTTCTCCAGAGCCAAACCTGACCATTCTCTGGTCAGACAAGCTGCCGGAAGGCTTTAAGCATTATGCAACCCGTATGTCCATCCAGACTTCGGCTATCCAGTTCGAAAATGACGAGCTGCTGCGCAATGCCTGGGGCGACGACTGCTGTATCGGCTGCTGCGTTTCTCCGCAAGCCCAGGGCAAGCAGATGCAATATTTCGGTGCACGCGCCAACCTCGCCAAAACGCTGCTTTACGCGATCAATGGCGGTGTAGACGAGCTCTCCGGTGAGACCGTTGCACATGGTTTTGAGCCGGTCACCAGCGAATATCTCGACTATGATGAGGTTTTCGAGAAATTCGAGAAAATGGAAACCTGGCTGTGCGAAACCTATGTTCGTGCCATGAATGCGATCCACTACATGCATGACAAGTATGCTTATGAGCGTCTGATGATGGCACTGCATGACCGTGATGTTCTCCGCACGATGGCGTTCGGTCTGGCTGGCGTTTCGCTGGTTGCTGACAGCCTCTCTGCGATGAAATACGCCAAGGTCAAGGTTATCCGTAACGAAAAAGGCATTGCTGTTGATTATGAGGTTGAAGGTGATTTCCCGAAATTTGGTAACAACGACGACCGTGTTGACCAGATGGCAGCGAAACTCACCGAGAGCTTCATGAACAAGCTGCGCTCACAGGCAATTTATCGCAACGCTGTTCCGACACAGTCGATCCTGACGATCACCAGTAACGTTGTTTACGGTAACAAGACAGGTAACACCCCTTGCGGTCGCAAGAAAGGTGAGCCGTTCCCGCCGGGAGCAAACCCATGCAGCGGACGTGATACCAAAGGCTTCATCGCTGCTGGTGCATCACTTTCCAAGCTGCCGTATGAGCACAACCAGGATGGTATTTCCTGGACAGCCAACCTGACCCAGCAGGCTTTGGGTAAAGAGGCTGGTGAGCAGGTTGTTAACCTGTCCAACTGTCTCGACGGCTTCTGCTCGGCAGGCGGTTACCATATCAACGTTAACGTTCTTGACCGCGATATGCTGATTGACGCAATGGAGAACCCGGCGAACTATCCTGAGCTCACCATCCGTGTCAGTGGTTATGCTGTTAACTTCACGCGTCTGACACGTGAACAGCAGCTTGACGTTATTAACCGTACCTTCCACAAGGTTGCGTGACAGTAATACCTATTGCTGAAGAAAAAACCCTCCCGCCTCAGGCGGGAGGGGATCAACCGGGTGGCTATGTCCACTCCGTTGAACCCAGTGCTGCGGTAGACGGACCAGGTATGCGCTTTGCGCTGTTTGTGTCTGGTTGCCAAATGCGCTGTCTTTATTGCCATAATCCCGATACCTGGGACCGCAAAAGCGGTGAATGGCGCTCTGTCGATGATGTGGTTGCTGAAATCGGCAGATATGCTCCCTTTCTCAAATTTGCCGGTGGGCTGACCATCAGCGGCGGCGAGCCGCTTGTTCAGGCAGATTTTGTCCACGAGATCATGCGCCGCTGCAAGGAAGAATACGGCCTGCATACGGCTCTGGATACCAATGGCCTGCTTGCCAAGAATTTTTCCGATGAGTGGTTTGATGTCGTTGACATGATTTTGCTGGATATCAAGCAGATGAATCCTGAAAAGCACCGCCAGTTGACCTCAACACCCCTTACTCAGGTGCTGGAATTTGCCAGGCGGCTTGAGCGTATGGGTAAGCCGATGTGGGTGCGCTATGTCCTGGTGCCTGGATACACGGATGATCCGGAAGATGTGGAAAAACTGGGTGAATTTGTTTCTACGCTGAAAAATGTTGAACGGGTTGAAATTCTGCCATTTCACAAGATGGGGGAATACAAATGGCAGGAGCTTGGCCTGAAATATGAATTGACGGATACGCCTGCGCCTTCCATGGAAACTGTCGAGCGCGTTAAACAACAGCTTGAAGCGTATGGCCTGAAGGTCGTCGTCTGATATCGTACCCCGCTTATTCCTTTTCCTCACATAGCTTCTGCAGGCGCAACAGATCCTGAAAGACTTCGTTTGGGTCGTTCCCTGGGAAGGTGGTGGACAGCGCCTTTATTTTTTCCCGATCGGTATGTTTTTTCAGGATAAAGGTTGCTGTCGTAATGACGGTATTGCCCGTTGACTCTTCATTTGAAATGCCAAATGCCCGCTCATCAAGTCTGAGTTGAAACGGAATAACCACACGTTTGTACTTCTCGAAAAAGGTTTTTGGTGTCATATTATGGAGTATAAATCCGGCACCGGAATGCGGGAAGCTGATATGCTTGAGCGCATGATTTTTTGACAATATCAGGATAAAATCCGGTAGCATGTGTCACATCTATGGACTCTGAAAATCCACTTCAGGTCTTTTTCATCACGCCACGAGTTATGACATGAAGAAAAAATTTCTGCCTCTTTTTCTGAGTTTGCTGGTTTCTGTTTCTGTTTGTGCTGAGGATCTTGCCACGGGACTTAAACATTACAAACAGGAGGAATTCAAGGAAGCCCTGGAGTACTTCAATAATCCGGAATTTCAGGATAATCCGCTGGTACAGTTTAACCTCGGCGAAATGTACCTGAAAGGGTATGGGGTGGAAAAAGACTGTACAAAAGCGCTGGGCTCGTATCAGAAAGCTGCGGCACAAAGGCATGTCGCCGCAGAATTTGCTCTTGCGGGGCTCTATCGTAATGGTGAATGTGTCCAGAGGGATACGGATAAGGCGATTTCCTGGTATGAAAAAGCCGGCAAGGACGGTCATGCGGCGGCCTATACAAAGATCGGCGTTATTTACATGACAGGGGATGATGATGTGGTGAAGGATAGCCGCGAAGCGGCACGCTGGTTCCAGAAATCAGCAGATATGGGCGACCCTGAAGCGCAATGCCATCTGGGTACTTTCTACATGAAGGGGCTGGGTGTCCGGAAAAATTACGAAAAGGCGCGCCAGTTGCTTGAAAAGGGTGCCGTCAAGAAAAATGCCTGCTCCATGTCCCATCTGGCAGTGATATATGGGGAAGGCCTGGGGACTTCGACTGACCTTGAAAAAGCGATCAAGCTGGTGAAAGAAGCAGCAGAGCTGGGATATCCCGCAGCCCAGTATAATCTGGGGAGGGCTTATGAGCTTGGCGAAGGCCTGGCGGAAAGTCCTGAAGATGCATATAAATGGTACGAGGAAGCAGCGAGAAACGGCAGTATCCGCTCTATGGAGCGGCTTGCCGAAATCCATATTTTCGGCCAACTGGGACAATCCAAGAATCAGGTAAAGGGGCGCGAATGGCAAAAACGGGCAGATGAAACCCGTGTACAGCTCAGGTTACCAAAACCGAGTATTGCAAGCCGCGGTATCAGTCGTATGCTGGAGGATTAACAGCGGTAACACACGTCACTTTACTGATAAAGATCAAAGCGGGCAGCTTGCTGTCGTTTTATGATGAAAACGTTGATAAAGTGATGTGGCATTCCTCCACCGTGCGCAAATTTTAAAGACCCGCTAGATGCGGGTCTTTTTTGGGGAAATCATCAGTACAGCAAAAATATCCGAAGAAGGATGCGGATGTCAGGATGGTTTATGCGCGAAAGCAGGCGGAAAGTTCCTGGCCCACGATGCGGTTGCCTTTCATGTCAAAGGCGCGGCAGCCATTGGCACTGACTTCATCAATGAGCATCAGCTTGCCCGTTTCCGCGTCTTTACCCCATTCAATCTTGATATCCCACAGATCCAGCCCTTTTTCCAGGTAAAAGTCACGCAGCAGCGACATGGTTTTGGTGTTCAGCGCGATCAGTTCGTCCAGTTGGTCTCTGGGGATCATGTTGAGTGCGACGATGGAATCCGGCACGATCATCGGATCGCCACCTTCGTCGTCCTTGATGGTGATTTCGTGTACGGGTGTCGACAATACCATGCCCTCTGACACGCCTGGAATATTGTGATACCGGCGGACAAAGCTGCCGGTGCCTCTCCAGCGGCATACCCATTCCAGGCCCGGCTTGAAGGTTTCTGCCTTGCGGGCCACCATGGAGAGATTGTCAAGATCATACGACACCATGTGGGTCGGGATACCGTTTTTGGCCAGATAATCAAAGATGGCGGTCGTCATCGAAAGGCAGGCGAAACCCTGGCCATCCAGCAGCACCTCGGAAACATTGTTGCCGCCCGGATCAATTTCTCCCGCATCGTTCAAGGTGACCCTGTCTGTAAATTTGAGTTCAATCGTATGGTCGCCGTGGCTGTATACATCTTTGGTTTTTCCGCGGTGCAAGAGAGACATTGTGTTGATTCCTTCCTTTTTTGAAATGAAGCCAGGCAGCCGATAAAACATCTGCTGCGCGAGGGCTCCATTTTATGACGATCCTGCCGGATTGAAAACCGGTTTTCAGGAGGATTACAGGCTGTTGTATTTCTCCAGAAGCATGTCAGCCGCCTGCTGAGGCGGTATTTTCCGGTTGAAACAATTCACCAGGATTTTTCCTGATTCTGTCGGGGTGAGTTTTTCCAGGAGTTCTTTGGACGGTACACCCTTTTCCTGCAGCGCTGCCATCACCGCCTGAAAGTAGCCCTGTTTTTGCTTCCTGTTTCTGTTGATATAAAAATACAGAACAATGAAGACTATAAGTATCGCCCAGAGATAACCGTTCATCTTTATATCTCTTCTGTGGCGGTAACACCGGCATACGAATCAAATGCCGCAGTGCCCCTGGTGAAATACAGGACCTCAAAGATGCCGTCAGTGGGGGAATACATGTTTTTGAGGAAAGGCGCATCTTCCAGCACCGCAGCACGGGCGGCCTCGCTGTTGTCAACAGCCACTTCACCTGAAAGGCGAATCCATTCTTCACCGGCAACGGCTGTTATTTCGACTTTGGGATTACGCTTCATCTGCATGAAACAGGCCTTGTTGTTGGCAGTGCAGATATAAAGTTTGTCCTGGTATGCCGTAGCAACACCAAAAGGACGCACACGCGGCTGGTCTCCATCGATAGTGGCAATATAAAAGGTACCGGCTTTTTTGAGGAATTCGATTGTTTTTTGCATGATATAACCTCCGCAATCAGGTGAGACAGGCGACTCATCCCATGATAACGGTTAAACCCGGTTTCGTGCGGGGAATATGCGCCGGGCCATTGATTTTTCCCTGGGTATGAAGACCGATCAAACCAGAACAGGATGCGGTTTGCATTCCGTCTGCCACTGGATTAGGATAAGCTGAAACATCACATTGAAGGGAGGAAAGCCATGTCATTACTCAATAAGTAACTGCTTCGCGAAGCGTGCTATATCGGTGGGAAATGGATTACCACACCAAAAAAGGTGGCAATCACCAATCCGGCTACTGGAGAGGTGTTGGGGCAGGTGCCGGACTGCGGCAGGAAAGAAGCGGCACAGGCGATTGAGGCGGCCAATGCCGCATGGGCTGGCTGGCGCAGTATGCCTTCTGTTGAGCGGGCCAATATCCTGAACCGCTGGGCAGACCTGATCCTGAAAAATGAAGATGAACTTGCACGCATCCTTACGATGGAGCAGGGCAAGCCGCTGGCCGAATCCAAAGGGGAAATCACCGTCGGCGCAAGCTATATCCGCTGGAATGCGGAAGAGGGCAGACGGGCGTATGGAGAAACGATTCCCACAGGCATGAAAGGCAGGCGCACCATCACTATCCGCCAGCCGATAGGGGTTGCTGTGGCAATCACCCCCTGGAATTTTCCCAATTCGATGATCACCCGGAAGGTGTCGCCAGCCCTTGCTGCCGGCTGCCCTATCGTGATCAAGCCATCTCCCGAGACGCCTTTTTCCGCGATAGCACTGGCGGTACTGGCAGAAAAAGCCGGCATGCCCAAAGGGGTATTCAGCGTGATTACCGGCAATGCCCAGGAGATAGGGGCAGAATTTACCCAAAATCCCACTGTGCGTGCGCTCAGCTTTACCGGCTCTACCGCTGTCGGCAAGATGCTGATGCGTGAATGTGCAGATACCCTCAAAAAAGTGTCTCTGGAGTTGGGCGGCAATGCGCCTTTCATCGTATTTGATGATGCAGATATCGGACGGGCTGCGAAAGGCGCGCTGATTTGCAAATTCCGCAATGCAGGGCAGACCTGCATCTGTGCCAACCGTATTTTTGTGCAGGAAGGCATTCATGACGCTTTTGTGGAGGAATTTACTCGGCTGGCACAGGCGATGAGAGTAGGTAACGGGCTGGACAGTGGCGTGACCCTGGGCCCGCTGATCAGGCCGGATGCACTTGAGCATATGAAGATCCTGATGGCAGATGCCACGGCCAAAGGCGCAAAGGTGCTGTGCGGCGGCAAACCGCATAGCCTAGGGGGCACCTTTTTCGAGCCGACCGTCCTGACCAATGTCACCACCGATATGCGGGTCTTTACCGATGAAATATTCGGTCCGATTGCGCCTGTCATGCCTTTCAAAACGGAAGAAGAAGCGATAGCGCTGGCCAATGATACAAACTACGGACTGGCCGGCTATGTGTACAGCCGTGATATTGGCCGTGTCTGGCGGGTGGGCGAAGCGCTGGAATATGGCATGGTCGGTATCAATGACACAACGCTTGGCATCAGCGAGGCGCCTTTTGGGGGTATGAAAGAAAGCGGCAACGGCAGGGAAGGCGGTCGCTATGGCATTGACGAATTTTCCGAGGTCAAGTATTTGCTGCTGGGTGGTATCGACAGGTAAAACCGGTTTGTCATCAGGCGTTATTTTGGCTTTTGATGCGTTTCTGAATATGCCGTATCACATCCTTTTTCGTCTTGCCCCATGGTTCGGGCTGGTCGGGCTGTTTTTTCAGCAGATCAATGACCTTCTTATC
>JAAZED010000212.1 GCA_012512465.1 Oxalobacter sp.
TGGAGGACGTCATGAAAATCGGCACAAAAATGGGCATAGGCTTTGCCATTATTTTTATTCTCTCTTTTCTTACCGTCATTGCCGCGATCTGGCGGCTTCACATCGTAGCAGAAGAAACCCGCATTATGATGGAACAGCCTATCGCAAAAGAACGCATGATCAGTGACTGGTAACGCTACATCCAGATTGCCGTGCGGCGTACCTCTGCCATTGCAAAGAGCACAGACCCCTCGCTTGCTGAATTTTTCAAGGAGGATATCGCCTTTACCGCCAAAGGCGCCTCTGAAATGCAAAAGGCCATCGCGCCTTTGCTGACAATAGAAAAAGAAGCCGCCATTTACCAGGAAATCGCTGAAAACCGGAAAAACTACGCGGCTTATCGTGATGCGATCGTCAAGGCAAAAAGCGAGGGGAGAGCAGATGAAGCCAACCAGCTCCTTAACGAAAAATTCACCCCTGCGGCGACCGGATACCAGAGTAATATCCAGCTGCTTCTGGACAATCAGCGACAAACCGTCAATGAATCCGCAAAGCAAATTGAAAAGGTCTATCAGCAAAGCCGGGTTATCCTTATCGCCATCCTGATCGCCGCCGGATTGATTGGCGTCATCTATATGACACTGATGATAAGAAATCTCCTGAGACAGCTGGGCGGTGAGCCGGATTATGCAGCAGCAATTGCCAACGAAATCGCCGGCGGCAATCTGGCGCTCGATATTGCGTTAAACCCGAATGACACCACCAGCCTGATGTATTCGATCAAAAGCATGCGTGACAGCCTGCCCATTATCGTGTCGGAAGTGTGCGTGCAGGCACTCATACCATTGCCGATGCATCGGGCGAAATTGCATCGGGCAACCGCGACCTCTCATCCCGCACAGAGCAACAGGCCGCGGCACTGGAAGAAACGGCAGCATCCATAGAACAACTCACAGCGACCGTGCGCCAGAATGCGGATAATGCCCGGCAAGCCAGTCAGCTCGCCATGACAGCAACCGATGTCGCAACAAAAGGCGGAGAGGTTGTTGCACAGGTTGTTGACACCATGGATGCCATCAACGAATCTTCCAACAGGATTGTCGATATTATCAGCGTCATTGACAGTATCGCCTTCCAGACCAACACCCTGGCGCTAAACGCTGCCGTTGAAGCCGCCAGGGCCGGTGAACAGGGCAGAGGCTTTGCTGTGGCCGCAACGGAAGTCCGCAGCCTTGCCCTGCGAAGCGCAACAGCCGCCCGGGGAATCCAGGGACTGATCAATGATTCTGTTGAAAAGGTATCAAGCGGCAGCAAACTGGTTCATGATGCCGGCGTGACGATTGAAGAAGTGGTCTCCAGTGTCAAACGGGTCAATGACATCATAGGAGAAATCACCATTGCCAGCCAGGAGCAAAACCAGGGAATAGGCCAGGTTAACGAAGCGGTCACGCAAATGGATGTCAATACCCAGCAAAATGCAGCCCTGGTCCAAGAGGCCGCGTCCACATCAGCACGAATGGAAAACCAGGTTCAGCATCTGGTCGAGGTCGTCAGCATTTTCCAACTGGAACAGGGGCAGGCAACACTACCATCATCTGCTCCGCTGCAACTGGCGCACTCTGCAACATAACCACCGTTCGGGCATTACCTGCTGGTGTGCCCGGACAGGGATGACTCGGCAGCGAGTGCTGCTGCCAGAAGCGCCTGGTCTTCACCTGCTGCGCGATAAAGGCTGGCGCCGATAGGCATGCCGTTTTCATCCAGTCCCACAGGCAGCGCGACTGCCGGCATATTCATGAAATTGCCGGCAGCGGTCAGCCGGGGATTGTTCTGTACGGATGCCGCAAATGCCTCATCATCTGCCTCGAGTGGATGCAATAACGGCGCAGAATAGGCGACACTGGGAAGGATCAGTACCGCCCCCTGCAAATCATCCCGCATCGCCTCGGTTAACCTCCTCCTGTCCCAATAGGACTGAACCACAACATTGGGCGGCATGTTGCGCGACTGTTCTGCCCGCCTGCGGATACGTTGATCCATACTTGCAGCCGTTTCAGGGTTATCGAGCAGTGGCTTTAACTCCGTAAAAACCTCCGCACCAATGATCCAGCCATTAGCCATGCTTTTGCGCGCATCATGAAATGACTGCACCGTACGATAGTCGACATCCGCTCCGCTTTCTATCAGCCGTCTCACCGCCTCTTCAAACACCCGGCGCACGCCATCGGTAATCAGTGCATCTTCAAGCAGGGAGGCATCAACCACAAAGCGCAGCCCCGGCAAGGCCGGTGCCACTGGCACCGTGCCTGGCATTTCACCTCGAAGAATCGCATCCATCACGATCAGATCACGCACACTCCTTGTCATGGGGCCAGGAGAATCCAGTGTTCGGGCCAGCGCTTTCATTCCGCCAGGTGCATAACGTCCGGAAGTCGGCTTGAATCCGCATATTCCCGTAAAAGAAGCCGGAACCCGGATAGAACCACCGGCATCCGAGCCAATGGATACCGGAATCAGGCCTGCCGCAACCGATGCGGCTGACCCGGAAGAAGATCCCCCGCAAGTCCTGGGCGCATCAGCGGCACTCCAGGGATTGATGGGGCTGCCAAAATGCCGGTTGACACCCACACTCGAATAAGCAAATTCACAGGTGTTGACTTTGCCGAGGCAAACCATGCCCGCCTGTGTGGCTGCGTCAGATAACGGGCCATCCGTTTTGACTGGCGGATCATTTTCAAAAACAGCTGATCCCGATGTGGTTACCGTGCCTGCCACATCAAAGGTATCTTTCCAGTTAACCGGAACCCCGTCAAAAAGACTGTATGGTATTTTATCCTGATAGCGTCTGCGTGAGTCCTCAGCTTCAGCAAGCGCCCGAGCGGCAGTGACGCACAGATACACCGTTCCGGCTTTTTCGGCCTCAGCCAGGCAACGCCTGGCAATATCAACAGGGTCTGCCTCTCCGGAATGAAAAGCCATGCCCAGTGCACAGGCATCAGGAAA
>JAAZED010000213.1 GCA_012512465.1 Oxalobacter sp.
GCTCTATGAGCGCGTATTGCTCGTCTGTCAGGCTGTATAAAGGGTTCATGCCAATAACTATATCTGCTTTTCTACCTCTTGACAATTATTTGTTAGCAAAGCCTAGACTAAGCCTAAACGCCACTTTCTCGTCTTACCGCAAAGCCCATGACAAGGTCATGGGCTATTTTTATGGAAAAAACAGCAGAAGACCCCCTTTCGATAGGGGTTTTTACGCCATTGCCGCATTGATAAGCTGGATGACAATGAAACAGAAAGGAACCCATCATGTTTTGTAACCAGTGTGAACAAACCCTGCCTGTCACGGGATGCATTGCAGCAGGGGTATGCGGGAAAAACCCGGAAGTGGCGACTTTGCAGGACTTGATCGTGTATACCCTGAGGGGACTGGCTGTTGCCGGATTGGACGCGTCGGCAAAAGGCCATGACATAAAGGAAGCCGGGCGGCTCTGTGCCCGTGCGCTTTTTTCCACGCTCACCAATGTCAATTTCGATCCAGCGGCGCTGACAGCCATACTTCATGAGGTGGCAGAAAGCAGAAACCGGATGATGTCGCCGCATGATTCCGCCTCATCGCTGCCTGTCAGCGTTTTCCAGCCGGCAGACAAGCGGGCCGGGTTGATCCGGCAGGCCAATCTGGTATCAACGCAAAAGCTGGCGGATGACCCGGATTGCCATTCCCTGGCACAGACGCTGTTATATGGCTTGAAAGGGGTAGCCGCCTATGTGGATCATGCTGCGATCCTGGGCCATGAAGATGAGGCGCTGTATCTGGATCTGTTCAAGGGGCTGGCAATGGGGTTTGATGGCGCCAATCCGGCGCTCCCTGAATGGGTTGATGCCGTCATGGCATGCGGGAAAAGCAATCTGGCAGCTATGAAACTGCTGGATACGGCCAATACGGGCACTTACGAACATCCGGAACCCGCCAGTGTCTCCCTGTCTCCCAGGGCGGGAAAGGCCATCCTTGTTACGGGGCATGACCTGAAGGATTTGTACGACCTGCTGGTGCAGACGGAAGGAAAAGGCATCAATATCTATACCCATGGCGAGATGCTGCCGGCACATGGATACCCTGAGCTGAAACGCTTTACCCATCTGGCAGGGCATTTTGGCACGGCATGGCAAAACCAGCAGACAGAAATGCCGCGCTTTCCCGGCGCCATCCTGTTTACAACCAACTGTATCCAGCGCCCCGGGTCGAACTATATCAATAATGTCTTTACGACAGGTCTTGTTGGCTGGCCTGGTGTTGCCTATGTCAAAAACGGCGATTTTTCCGCTGTCATCGAACGGGCACTGGCGCTTGAAGGGTATACGGAAGAAGCGGCTTCGGCTTTTCCGCAAAAAAGCGTCATGACAGGGTTTGCGCACCATGCCGTCCTGGGACTGGCTGAAAACATTGTGGAAAAGGTAAAATCAGGGGCAATCCGTCATTTTTTCCTGGTGGGCGGCTGTGACGGCGCCAGGCCCGGTCGCAATTACTACACGGAGTTTGTGGAAAATGCGCCATCTGATACGTTGGTCCTGACGCTTGCCTGCGGGAAATTCCGCTTTTTTGATCGTGATCTGGGAGAAATTGAAGGGATTCCTCGTCTTCTTGATATCGGCCAGTGCAATGATGCCTATAGTGCTATCCTGATTGCACAGGCGCTGGCGGATGCCTTTGGCTGCGAGGTGAATGATCTGCCGCTTTCTCTTGTGCTGTCCTGGTACGAGCAAAAAGCGGTCGCCATTTTGCTGACGCTGCTTTCACTGGGTATTCGCGGCATTCGCCTGGGACCGACTTTGCCGCAATTTATGACGGATAATGTATTGCAGCTGCTCGTTGAGCAGTTTGACATCCAGCCGGTCAGCAATTCGCCGCAGGCGGATATGGAAATCATGCTTCATCCGGCCAGTGTGAAGCATTGATGGAAAAGAAAAACTTCGAAAAGGATAAAGACATGACATCCGCTACTGAAGAAAACACCGCACGGATTATCCGGATTGAATCCCTGGATAACAGTGCCAGTGAAAAAGGGCCATGCGGGCTTGGTGTCTTCCCGACGCCATGCCGTATCCTGTGCGGAAAGGAAGACGGGGATGAGGCAGCCTGTTTCGTGCATAGCCTGGCCTTGACGGAGCGCATTACCACCTGTGCTGAAAAAACCGCATCCCTTGTCAGGAAACATCCCTTGAAAAGCCTGGCAATCGCTGGTGTCGCCGGCCTGTTTATCGGTGCGCTGCTTTTCAGGAAAAACTGAAACGGAACTGGAAGGCATGCGCAAACTGCGGGTTTTCAGCGGCAGGGTAATAACTTATGCCAACGGGTTAACAAGCGCTATCGGCAAATCAGAAATAATGCTGCCGTTGATGCTCACCCCTACAGGTCTTGCCAGCGATGAGCAGGAAATGAAGCGGCATCATGGCGGGCCGGATCGTGCTTTGCTGCAGTATCCCCCGGTGCATTATGACTGGTGGAAAAAACGTATTCCGGAACACAGTGCCCGCTTTGAGCCGGCTTTATTCGGGGAAAACCTGTCTGTTGCCGGTTTTGACGAAGGTGATGTCCATATTGGCGATATCTTCAGTTGGGGCGAGGCACTCATACAGGTAAGCCAGCCCCGTTCCCCCTGTTACCGGCTTGACATGCATCTTGACTGGCCAGGGCTTGCCCTGATCATGCAGCAACAGGCATGTTGCGGATGGCTGTACCGGGTATTGAAAACCGGCATGGTCAGCAACGACATGCCTTTTTCCCTGGCAGCACAGGGCAGCAATATCAGCATCAAAGAAGCCATGTTCATCATGTTTGGCAATGAACATGCCGCCCCCGCTCATGATCCTGTCATCTGGCGGCGCCTCATGGAAACAGAAACGCTTTCAGAAAGCTGGAAGCAGACACTGGCAAGAAGACTGGAAACCGGCGCTATCGAATCGTGGAAGCATCGCCTGGAGATACCGTCGGCGTAATGCCGTTTTATTCGGCTGTTGCCGGGGATGGCGCTTGATCCCAGTATTTTATCAGGATGCCGCAGGATTCCA
>JAAZED010000214.1 GCA_012512465.1 Oxalobacter sp.
CCCTTAGCAGGGGAGTGCCTTCGACCACTCGGCCACATCTCCTCGCCATACACTATTTTTCTCGTGAGAATGGGATGATAGCTTCTTGCCACTCTCAGGTCAATCTATATGCCATATGTTTTTGTGAGAACGGGATTTTGCTGAAAAAGAGTAAAAAAAACCGTACCTGGGGGTACGATTGAAGCTGGCAGACCACGTAAGGGAAGAAAAAACTGTCTGCCGTTGAAATCAGTCATTTTGCCGCGTTTTCATTTTGTTTCATGTGGATTACGGCTCTGCGGATTGATGCTTTTTCCGATTTCATTTTGACCTCGTGTTTGGACTCGCGTGCAGGTGCTTTTTTTCGGGACCTTTCTGGGTGATCTTGTCAATTGACTGGGGAGCCGTTTTATCCTGTTCGCTGATATTGCTGCTGTCCCGATCGTCTTTCATAAAATCTCCTGGCTTTGATGTTGACGTCAACGATCTGAATTTCTCAGGCTGCCACGTTGTTTGTTGATGTGCTGCCTGCTTAATACCTCCAGATTTTGACGGATCTGCTTATCCATGGAAGCCATCACCTCCTTGTATTCATCTCTCAATCTTTCCCGGCACTCATCTCTCTTGCTTTTAAGCTGCTTGCGTTTGTTTGCTTTCATGCTGTAACTCCTCCAACCTGTAAAGAGAATAGGGTTCCCTGATTGGCCATAAAAAAGCCGGCACCCCTTCAGGCATGCCGGCCAGGTTCCCGTTTTATCAGGATCAGCAGTTTATCCCTTCTCCACAAGGATGCAGCTTGGCCTGCTGCCTGTAGTTCTGCAATATCAGATCCGTATAGCCTGAGGGCTGATTCAATCCGTCAAAAATCAGGTCACAGGCGGCAAGAAAAGCCGGTGAGTGTTCAAAGTCGTCACTCATGTTCTGGTACCCCTCGGTATCGGCATTTTGCTTATCCACGATAACCGCCATACGTTTAAGTGTATCCAGCACCTGCGCTTTAGATGCAATACCATGGCGAATCCAGTTTGCCATAAGCTGGGTAGAGATACGCAGTGTCGCACGGTCTTCCATCAGACCAACATCATGAATATCAGGCACCTTTGAGCAACCGATCCCCAGACTCACCCAGCGCACCACATAACCCAGGAGGGTTTGTGCATTGTTATCAAGCTCCTGCTGGATTTCTTCGGGTGTCCAGTCCGGTTTGCCGGTCACAGGAATCGTCAGCAGATTATCCAACAGGACGTCATGAATATAGTCCTTCATTTTGTCATGCACGTTTTCCAGCTCATCCTGCACTTCCTCGATATCAATCATGTGATAGTGCAAGGCATGCAGCGTTGCTGCTGTGGGCGACGGTACCCATGCCGTATTGGCGCCATCCCTGAGATGATTGATTTTCTGTTCCATCATCTCTGCCATATTGTCCGGCATGGCCCACATGCCCTTCCCTATCTGGGCCAGCCCTTTCATACCGCACTCAAGACCAACCTGCACATTGTTGATCTCATAGGCTTTGAGCCATCGGGACTGGCGCATTTCCCCCTTGCGAAACATCGGCCCGGCTTCCATTGAGGTATGGATTTCGTCGCCGGTACGGTCCAGAAAGCCCGTATTGATAAAGGCTAGACGATCACGAGCGGCATGGATACAGGCTTTGAGGTTGACACTGGTACGGCGTTCCTCGTCCATAATCCCCAGTTTGACCGTGTTTTTTTCCGGCAGGCCAAGCAGCTTTTCCACTCTCGAATACAGCGCTTCGACAAAAGCAACTTCATGCGGCCCATGCAGTTTGGGAATCACAACATAGATAGAACCATTGCGGGAATTTTTCCTGGCGTCCATGTCGTGCTTGCCGATCAGGGTATTAATAACCGCTTCCATGATGCCGGTGTGGATTTCGTTGCCATCCCTGTCGAGAATCGCAGGATTCGTCATCAGCAGCCCGCTATTGCGCACGAGCATCAGGCTTGTCGCAGGCAAAATCAGCTTGCCGCCACCCAGCGGTTTGTAGACACGATCCGGATTCATTTTCCGGGTAAACGTTTTTCCGTCCTTGCTGACAGACTCTGCAAGATCGCCCTTCATCAGGCCAAGCCAGTTGCGGTAGGCAACAACGGCATCATCCGCATCCACAACCGCGACAGAGTCCTCGCAATCCATGATAACCGTAGTCGCAGACTCAATCATGATATCCCGTTTGCCAGCCGGATCCTGCTTACTGATGGAGTGATTTCTGTCGAAAACAATCTCGAAATGCAAACGGTTCTGGCAAAAAAGGATCGACTCGGGAGAACCGGAATCTCCTGTAAAACCGACAATCGCTTCCGGATTGCGAATGGTGGTAATGGCGCCATTTTGCATACGAACCTGAAGCACACCACGTTCCAGCCTGTATTCCACCGCCCTGCGGTGAGAGCCCTTTTCAAGCTGGATGATCTTGTCAAGAAATGCGTTGGCATAGGCAATCACCCTGTCGCCACGGACCGGATTGTAGCTGGTGCCGCGTGTCGCGCCATCGTCTTCGCCAATAACGTCGCTGCCATACAGCGCGTCATAAAGGCTTCCCCATCGGGCATTGGCCGCATTCAACACATAGCGCGCCTTGGTAAGCGGTACAACAAGCTGTGGACCACCCTGCCAGGCAACCTCAAAATCCATATTGACTGGATCGATTTTGGCATCTTCAGGTACGGGCACCAGATAACCGATATCCGTGAGGAATTTTTTATAGGCGGCCATATCGGTAACAGGGCCCGGATGCTGGCGATGCCATTCGTCAATTTCGTTTTGCAGGCGTTCACGCTCAGCCAGCAATTCCTTAAGCCCCGGCGTCATATTCTGGACGATTTCGTCAAAGCCCTTCCAGAAAGCAGCACTGTCCACGCCCGTTCCCGGCAATGCCTCGTTTTCAATAAAGGCATGCAGAGTGGCATCTACCTGAAGATTGTGACAATTGATTCGATTATTCATAATGGTCTTTTCCCAAGAGACTGCTTGTTCAGATGTAATGCGGTTATTGAGTTGCTGAATTTTTGAACAAGGCACAACGAATACCGACAGGAAACACCTTATTCAAAACGCGGTTTCGGTAAAAGAGCCGGCAGGACATGGGTATCGTCCTGTCAGCCCGCACTCTGGGCCTGAACGGTATACATCAGGAAATGTCACACGGTTTTGCTGTGTACGATTCATCTTACATGAAAGCATAAAAATGTGCAGAAGCGGGGCAAATTTACAGATGCTTCACCTCTTGATGTTGCCCTGATGAAACATAAAACGGTATGATGGAGAAATTCTCGGATAAACCAGGTACAAACAACCCGGCGATTACGCCCGATACCCTGCCTTCACGCCCATGATTGAAAATCTGCCCATACACGTCTACATCTTTGCAGCCATTCTTGGCATCCTTGCACTGGATTTTCTTTTCCGCTTCCTCTTTCCCTCCTTCCGTGTACGGGGAGAATTGTCGCGGGCAATCAGACGACTCAAAACGCTCAGCCAGAACCCGGAAAAAACCATTGATGACGTATTTGAAGATACGGGCATCATGAAGCCCCTCTGGCGTGAATATGCGGACAGCCTGCATGAGCAGGTCGAAACCAATCCTTATACCGGCCAGCAGGAGATACAGCGGCGCTCAACCATGCCTGCCGAAGCTTTTTTCAGGTCTGATGTCATCGTTGATATCCCTTTGCGTGCCGATTTTTTCCGTCATCTGCCTGGTATTTTCACTGGTGTGGGCATTATCGGCACCTTTTCCGGCCTGCTCTTAGGCCTGCATGCTTTCCAGATATCCGAAAATCCTATCATTGTCCGTGACAGCCTGAGCCATCTGTTGCATGGCGTATCCATGGCTTTTGTTGTGTCGGCGGTCGCCATCACCCTGGCAATGGGTGTGACCTTCATCGAAAAATGGATACTCAACCAGCTGCATACCCGGGTAGAAGAACTGGTTCAGCTACTGGATGATTTCTTTGTTGCCGGTGTCGGTGAAGAATATCTGGCACGCCTGGTCAAAGCATCCGAATTTTCAGTCAGCCAGGCCGCTCCCATGCAGAATGCGCTGGTCGGCGAACTCCGGCAGATCATGGCGGAACAAACCGAAAAACAGCTCTCAGCTATCGATATCCTGGGAAACCGCATCAGTTCCAGCATTGCTGACAGTCTGAAAGCGCCACTGGCAGAGATGGCTGATGCCGTAAAAAATGTCAGCGCAGAACAGGGGACAGCCGTACATGCCATGATGCACGATCTTCTGGGCAGTTTTAATGAAAACCTGCGCGAACTGCTGGGTGACCAGATTTCCAATATCAATGAAGTGCAGCAGCAAACGTTGCGCTCCCTGCATGACACCATGTCGCGCATGGAAAGCATGGCAAACAATGTCGAATCAGCCGGGGAGCGTGGTGCCAGCGCCATGTCCAATCAGCTTGCTGCGGCCATGGCGGGTGCCGAGTCACGCCAGCAAATCATGAATGACAAGATGAGTGCCTTTGTCGAGCAGCTCACACTGGCCGTTTCCAACTCACAGGATGCGGCACAGGCCAAACTGCAACACACACTTGACGATATTGCCAACCACATGGCCGCTGTCATCCAGAGCATGAGCGGCCAGATCCAGGCCGCATCAGAAGCCGGCAGGCAATACCAGTCAGAGCTGGCACAGGAAGGCAGGAAAGTTGTCGGTGAATTTGGTGAACAGGTTGATCTCCTCGCTGAAGGTGTCATTCGCGCTGTGGATGAAATGAAAACGGCGGTAAACGCCATGCGACATGTCACCGGCACCACCGTATCGCAGCTGAATGCCGGGGCAGATATGCTCTATGCTGCGTCAACCGCATTTGCCGAAACCGGGCGGGATATGACCGGCACACTTGGCAAGACCTCTGAGCTGCTCACTCAGTTTGGCCAGGTATCCAGCTCCATCACTGGGGTTTCAGATGAACTGTGTAAAGTGCTTGCTGACTATCAGTCGGCCCGTGACACCATGACTGTCTTTCTTGAAGCCCTGCGTATCGCTGTTGAGCAATCCCGCCGCGAA
>JAAZED010000215.1 GCA_012512465.1 Oxalobacter sp.
CTGCCGATCCGGCGCTGACGCGGGCCTGCATGGCAGATCTGGCAGACATGACAGGTATCCCGGCAGAAGCTATCACCCCGCCGCAGGCGCTTTCTGACACGGGCCTGGCTGACAGCACGGTATGGCTGAACCGCAATTTCCGTTTTACTGCCGACTCCGGCATCAGCCGGCTGGCGCTGGCTATCCGTGACGGGCGGATAACGGAAGCCGAAACCGCACTGGAGAATGCGCCGGATGGCTCGGTGACCTGGCTCTCGCGTGATACGGCTGCCGCCCTGCCCAAAGGCGTTATCACTTTCCTGCATGAAAACCATGCGGCGTATCTGGATGCTGTGGCACAAAGCCCCGATGACCCGCAGGCAGTCTTTGCTGCCTTTGAGCGCTTCCGGGTACTGTGTGCCACGCGTGAAGGAGCTTACGGCGTATCGGCAGTCAATACGCTCATGGCAACATATGCCAGAGGCCGCCTGGATATACCGCCCAGGCAAACGTGGTACACCGGACGCCCTGTCATGATCATGGAAAACGATTATGTCCTGCGGCTTTTCAATGGCGATATCGGTATTGTGCTTCCCGGAGAAAACGGCACGCCGATGGTGTTTTTCCCGTCTGATGGCGGCGATTTCCGGGCAATTTCACCTGCCCGCCTGCCCGCGCACGAAACCGCCTTTGCCATGACGGTGCACAAATCCCAGGGATCGGAATTTGACGCGCTGCTGATCCTGATACCGCCTTACCCCACCCCGCTCATCACGCGTGAACTGCTGTATACGGCAGTAACGCGCGCCCGCCGCCATGTGTCACTGGTATGCAGCGAAGCCGTGCTGGAAAACGGCATCCTCACCTCGGTGAAAAAACACTCGGGGCTGGTGGAACGGCTGGCTGAAGAAGCAAAAAACTCCTTGTGAACTGATCCCTTAATGTTGGACAACCAATCAGGCTGCTAAAACAGACGGTGTTCTGAGTTGCACAGGACCTGGTTCATTTAATTTCAAACGGATTCTATCCTGCTTATAGTAGTGAATACATTCCCTTATTTCTGACTTCTGTTGGTCGACAGAACCAGATTTTTTGATGTGAAAGTTTCAGACGAGTCCGTCCACAATGTTGCGTCAGCACTTACATGGTACACAGGATTGCTGTTATTGTTCCTCAAACAGGCGCATGATGAGGGTATTGGCAGCATCGGGAGGGGGCATCCGGTACGCATACCGTTGTTTCTCTGCCCTTTCCAGCCACATTTTAGCCTTGGCCTCATCTTTCTTCTGGTCAAACTGGCCGTGGAAATACACACGCGCCATACGCTCCATGGCGGTTGCACTCCCGTTTTCAGCAGCTTCCTGATACCACCGGAAGGCTTCCGTTGTGTTTTTCTCGACGCCCAGACCATGCTCATAGGCAGTTGCGACATTACGTTGTGCTCCTTGATTACCCAGTTCCGCTGCCTTTTTATACAAAAAGAATGATGCCTTGAGATCCTGGGGTACGCCCAGCCCGTCATAGTACATATTGCCAAGTCCGTTCAGACAACAGGCATTGCCGTATTCAGAACCTTTTTCAAAAAGCTTTTTAGCGCTTTCATAATTCTTTGGCACCCCTTCGCCATCCAGATATTTCAGGCCAAGATTGCACAGGGCGGCTGTGCTGCCCATCCCCGCCGCCTTGACATAGTAATCGTTGGATTTTTTCTGATCCTGTTTGACACCTATTCCTTTTTCATAAATAAAGCAGAGGTTAACAACCGCCGCAGACGATCCCAGTTGCTCACCCTTTTCATAATACGCAAGGGCTTTTTGATAATCCTGTCCGACATACTCTCCGCTTTCATACATCCTGCCGAGATTGCTGAATGCATCAGGATAATTCTGGGCTGCTGACTTTTTGAACCAGCCAAACGCCGCCCCGGGATCTTTCTCGCCCCCTCTGCCTCGAAGATACATCACGC
>JAAZED010000216.1 GCA_012512465.1 Oxalobacter sp.
ACCCTGTGCATTAGCCATAGCATGAGAAGATACCCTGCTAATTTTACGCTCTTTTTGCTGCCGGGCCAGTGGGGTAAGAACGAGCGAAGCGAGGACAAAAAGATCGTTGCTGTGGGTCAACCACCCACCTTATGACGTTCTGGCGAGGTCTAATCTTATCGCAGAGAACCCAACAAGCGAAGGGTAATAAACGCGCTGCCGTCGCGCCGACAGCCTCACTTTCCCACAGTTTTTCCCCGGTTTTTCCACAAAAAACGACCACGTTTTCCCCAGTATCCCCACAGTTTAGCCACAGTTTAGCCACAGCCTTTCCACAGAGGCATTCAGGGTTATCCCTTTGTCATACATAGCCTGCCAACAGGGTATGCACAGCTTGTCCACAGGAGAAAAATAGAAAGTATGCGCAATGCGCATATATCCTGCGTATTGCGTATGATTGTTGTCAATAAAGGGTTTGCGGCTATTCGGAGAAGCTTTTTTTGCCGTCGATGCGCCCGGTAAAGCCAAGACGGCGGAATTCCCAGGGCGGGGTGACGATGTCGGCCTGCCAGATGCCAAGACGGGCTTTTCGGGCTTGTTGTTGTAGGGCGGGAAGGGTTTCGTCCTTGTTGTACTCATCGTAAACCCAGGCCATGCCCCTGGCAACCTGGTAACGGTTAGCGTTGATGCCGTTGCAGTGGACGATGGCGATGGCTTGTTTTTTGCGGTCGGTATAAAGAACATCGTATTTGGCATCTTTGCCGGCGCATAGCTCGGAGAGGGAGCGGCGGGAATGGTTGGCATAGGGCTGGCGCGGCTCGGGGGCGTCGATATAGGCCAGCCGGATTTTTACGGAACGCCTGCCTTCGATGACGGTAAGGGTGTCGCCACTCGTGACGCCAGCTACAGGGGCTGCCCATGCCGGCAGCAGGGCGGCCAGGGCCAGTGCTGCGGCGAGCAGGTATTTTGTGGCTGCTATGGCGGGACTCAGGTATTTCATGGGGGCCTCCAGTTCGGTATCTTTTTGAATCATAGGATTTTTTTGTGAAGGGGGATCGGATGATAAACGGGGGAAGGCTACCGCTTTTTGGGGCTTGGGATACAATGCAAAAACGGTGCCGGAAGGCACAGGGATGCTTTGTTCAAAGGGAATATGGCAAGCAGCGAAGATGAGGAAATGGGTAGCATGACGTGGAACCCGGTGACGGGCTGCACGAAGCTTTCGCCTGCCTGCAAAAATTGTTATGCCCGGCCGATTGCCGAGCGCCTGCAAAAGCAGGGGGTGCCCGGGTATGCCAATGGCTTTGTCGTGACGCTGCATCCAAAACGGCTGGGGCAACCGACAAGGCGCAGGAAGCCGACGTTTTATTTTGCCAATTCGATGAGTGATCTTTTCCATGCGGATGTGCCGGATGACTTTCTGGATAAGGTGATGGATGTGATGCGGGCCACGCCACAGCATCTATACATGGTGCTGACAAAGCGGGCTGAGCGGTTGCCGGTGTATTTCAGCTCGCGGCCCTGTCCGCCCAATCTGTGGCTGGGCGTGACGGTGGAGGACCGTGCGCATGGTCTGCCGCGCATGGACAGCCTGCGCCAGGTGGATGTGCCTTTGCGGCTGGTGAATATGGAGCCGCTTCTGGAAGACCTGGGCGAACTGGATCTTTCGGGCATCGGCTGGGTGATGGTAGGGGGAGAGACGGGGCCGGGTGCGCGGCCAACGCAAGCGCAATGGGTAACCCGTGTGCGCGACCAGGCGGTGGCAGCAGGGGTGCCCTTTTGTTTTTCAAAGTGGGGCGAGTGGGGACCGGATGGGGTGCGCCGCGGCAGGCGGGCCAACGGGCGGCTGCTTGATGGGCGTATCTGGGATGAAAGTCCCTTGTATGCGCTAACGCTGCCGGAGGAAAGCGGGGAAGCGCCACAGCAGTTTTCGCTGGGATTTTAGACAGGTTGTTCCTGTTTTTTCGATTTAGCGCAAAGCCATGTGCCGTTTGGCTTTGCGTGTTTTTGTGTCCAGGGTAAGCTTCTCAGATGGTGATTGGGCTGCCCGCCA
>JAAZED010000217.1 GCA_012512465.1 Oxalobacter sp.
ATATTCTTGTTCAGGGCGCAGAACCGCTCTTTTTCCTGGATTATTTTGCATGCGGCAAGCTGGACGTAAAAACGGCAACGGATGTGATCAAGGGCGTTGCTGCCGGCTGTGAGCAGGCCGGCTGTGCATTGATCGGCGGTGAAACCGCTGAAATGCCGGGGATGTATCCGGATGGGGAATATGACCTTGCCGGATTTGCTGTTGGGGCTGTCGAAAAATCAAAAATCATTAATGGCAGCACGATTATGCCGGGCGATGTCGTCCTCGGACTGGCCTCATCAGGCGCCCATTCAAACGGTTATTCGCTGATTCGTAAAATCATCGATGTGGCAAAGCCTGATCTGGCCGCGGATTTTCACGGGAAACCCCTTGCGGATGTCCTGATGATGCCGACCCGCATTTATGTCAAGCCACTGCTGGCGCTGATGAACAGCATGGAAGTCAAAGGGATGGCGCATATTACCGGTGGTGGCTTGCTGGATAATGTGCCGCGTATTTTGCAGAAAAACCTGACGGCGGTCCTTCAGCGGGATGCGTGGGCAATTCCCCCGCTTTTTACCTGGCTTCAGCAGCATGGCAATGTTACGGACAGTGAAATGTATCGCGTGTTTAATTGTGGTATTGGCATGGCAGTGATTGTTTCCAGGGATAATGCCGATGCCGCCCTGGCGCAATTGCAGGCGGCGGGAGAAACAGTCTATCGCCTGGGCGAGATACGGGAAAGACAGGGTGATGAAGCCCAGACACTGGTTCTGTAGCGGTTATCGCGCCAATTCCAGCAGTAAAGCCTGGTGATCCGACGCCAGGCTTTTTTCTTCGACACTTACCTTTCGAACATGGCCCGCAAGATTTTCGCTGACAAAAATGTAATCTGAAACGAAAGGGCCATCCGGCCATCGTTTCCGGTCAAAAACGCCCATTGTCGGGGCGTGTTTCGTATTCGAGTTTGCGATATCCCAGGTATCCGTAAAAGCAGGTACAGCCGCATCAAAAGGGGAAAGAAGACGTGTTCTTTCCGCAGCGGCTTCAGAAAAGTTGAAGTCACCGGCAAGGATCGTGCCGGCTATTTCCGGATAGGGGGAAAAAGGGCTGGCGGAGTGTATTTTATTTTTCAGGCCAGCATGTCCCCATGCCTCCTGATGAATTTCCCGTAGATAGTCAACCTGCGCCATCCGCTGGAAGGCAGAATAAAATTCCAGATGGGTTGTTATCGTGCTGAGTATGCCAAATGGTGTATCAAGCAGGACTTCCAGCGCCATGCGGGGCATGCTCTTTACGTCCGGTTCGACAGGCCAGGGCAAGCGATGGCGGTAGACCTGCAAAACCGGAAAACGGGAAAAGATCATATTGCCAAACCGGCACCATCTGCCGTCAGCCATCTGCTCAACTGCATGACCGCTGATTGGTGTATATTCGGGGAGCTTTTCTGCCAGCAGGTCAAACTGGTTGCTTCCATCAGCCTGTTTGAGTTCCGGATCGGTATAGCCTGAGGCGATTTCCTGCAGGCACAGGATATCAAAGTCTGAAAATTGTTTTACGTGGGTAAGGACCCGATCCAGGTCGACAATATTATCCAGGCCTCGTCCCCAGCGGATATTCCAGGTTATCAGTTTGAGTGTATCGGGTGTCATGGGGTGGCGGAAAAGGGCAGACTTGGGGTTAAAAATTCGATACATTAAAAATCACTTCACAATCACAATAGCTACCTGCCTGGCGCAATCCCGCCAGAACGGTTTCATGAGCATCTGGTGCGACATGTTCTTTGAGCCACTTTTCGGTCAGACGAAGTGAATGGTCACAATCATCCGTTTCCAGTGTGTTTTCCAGGTAATCCTTCAGCGCAATGATCTGTTCGGGCCGAAGTGACAGACTTTCCAGCAAGGCAAGTAATTCGCGCAGTGTTGCGGGATTGATCCGGTCTTTTCTGTCTTTTGACAGGGCACAGCTTTTTTCCATGAATGACAGCGCTTTTTCATAATGGAGAAGGTAGCACTGAATATAGCTCATATATTTTAGTGCGGCGAGATCATCAGAATGTGTGTTGAGATAGGTCTGGAGCCGGGTTTTCATCATAACAGCAAGGGAAGAGCGTTTTTTTCCGGTGCAGCCAGGTCAAACACACCTCGTCGGCATGCTTTTTGCGCCCGTTGCATTTCAGCCCGGATTTCTGAAAGAGATAACATGAGTCAGGCAAGCAGTTTTATGTCCTGCCATTTTTCTTCAGGTGATTTCCTGAAAAATTCCCGGCCATCCGGCAGACGACACCAGCTCAACTGGTGCTCATAAAGAAAAACACTGCGGTTATGTTCCCTGCCAAAATGGGCTCCCACTATATGGCATCGAAACTGGCCATCTGACTTGACTTCAAGTACATCAAATACTTCCGCAACGCTCCTGTTTCTGGATTTGTCCGAAATATAACCAGCTATCCGGCAGCCGGCCTGGATATGAATAGTGAATTCCTTGCTCATATTGTCCCTCCGATGAGTAAGTTAACAGCATGGCTGCATTGCCGGAACAAACGGGTATGGCAACTGGATACTGCCACTATTGTAATAAATGACGGGGGGTGAGAAAAGGTTCAGGAAGCAATTTCGGGGGAGAGGATGTGCCGGGGTCCCAGTGTGGTCAGGGAAAGCCTGAAGTCACACGAGGGACACCAGTCACACTACCAAGGAAACCAGTTCCGCAATTGCTGGCGAGGAGAGTAGGAGAGAATGCCAGCGTTTTACAGGAAAACCATTGTGCTCAGAAACTATGGCTGCAATGACTGAGTGTCCGGCGTTCCGGTTACTGCAAAAACCAGTATCAACAACATGAAAAAACAAGACGTCTTGTATGGCTGGAGAGAAACGACTCATTAACATATTGCATAGTTGGAAGATTAATCGTTTTTTTTTAATGCGTAAAATTCTTTTTATTTATTGTTTAATTAAATTTTCTAATTAAATAAAGAGTAATGGATGTGAGTGGTTCCTTAAATAGGCAGGGTTATTGCTTGATTAATTTTTTTAATCAACTATTAGCGCACATTATAGATTTTGTTTGAATATTTTTATGCGATTCTCAACATGAGTTACGGTAGTAAAACGGAACAGCCTGCTTTCATAA
>JAAZED010000218.1 GCA_012512465.1 Oxalobacter sp.
CCCGATGGGTCTGGCATTATAATCATGAACGCCCAAACATGGCCTTGGGCGGCATCACACCTAAACAGCGGTTGGCCATGACCGCATAACGCTACTTCCGATCCACCCTAAAAAGGGGGGGATTACCAAATGGATACCGTTTCACAACAAAATGCCGCGCTGATTGAAGAAGCCGCTGCTGCTGAAAGCCTGCAGCAGCAGGCGAAAACCCTTGTCCATGCCATGAGCACCTTCAAGACAGAAACTGATTTCACGAACGCACCAGCGGAAAAAATATTCCGCAGCAATAGCACCAGCAGTAAACGCGGTAAAAAACTGCCGATACGGCTGCCGGGCTATATCAAGAATGAGGCAGACAGGGTTCCTGCACTCACTGCTGCCCGACATATATCAACTGAAACTTATGAAGAGAAAATGGAAGAATTCTGATCAATCATCCATTCAAAAAGGGAGGAATCATTCTTCCCTTTTTTGCGCCGCCTGATGACAGGCTATTTTTCCGGAAAAATAGCCTGCCAATCTCTTTTCATATCAACAACAATCCATCCCTGCCGGGAAGCATCATCCAGTGCTTTTTTCAGGGTTCCCATGCCCGAAAGACGGTCATAGGCATATTCACGCCGGGCATCGGTATGATGAACGATAACCCCCATTCCATTACGCCCTGCCGTGGTCCATTCCAGCATTTCATAGTCACCATCCGAATTGCCGACAGCAATTACCGGCCGGATGCCAATAACCCGGTCTATCAGCAGTGCCTTGTTTTTCCCGTTTGAGATATTCTCAATCTTCTTTTTCCGGACGATTAAACCATCTGGGCATACACAGGCTGCTCAACCCACAGCGTGCCATCATTATCAAAAACCGCTATTCGCTCCGCTTCCGGCAAATAACCGGGACTATCGGGCGTTACCGTCTGCCTGACAAAAGCCATGATCCGCTGTTTTGCCGGGAGATCCGTCCATGAAGGCAACGGATCCGTCTGTGCCCACGCAACAGAAGAGAAAAGTGGGAAAAAGACGATGGCAAGCAAACAGGCTGTGACATATCTGATCTGAGGTAACAATATCCCGACCTCCTGTAAAAACGCCTGCTATGCAGGCGCGTATTATCGTAAAGCATCAGATAAAGCCGGCAGGTGCCTTACCAGCCAGCCCCGTTTTGGTCAGTCCTGTTTGAGATTGATGATTTTTTCAAACTCATCGAGAGACACAGGGACATGGAGATGGAATCCCTGCACATAATCCGCATTGCATTCCTGGCAATATTTCAGTTGCTCCGCTGTCTCCACCCCTTCAACGCACACCTTCCTGCCCATGGAATGAACCAGATCGATAATCAGGCGAATAAATGATTTCGAGTAGGCATCCGTCGTAATATCACGAATAAAGGTGCGATCAATCTTGACAATATCGATCGGCAATTCACGCATATTGCTTAAAGAGGAATATCCTGTGCCAAAATCATCCATTGAGATCCGTATCCCGTGTTCGCGGAATTCTTCCGAGAGGGATTTCATTCTCGTAATGTCATACATAGCCATGCCTTCTGTAATCTCAAAGACAATATTGGCCGTGTTGACGCCCGTTTCCTCCATGATCATCATGACTCTTTGCAGAAAATCCTGCTGCTGGAACTGGCGAATGGACACATTGATGCTGGTCCAGAATTCCGGATGGGTTTCGTTGACACGCCGGCATACCTGCGCCGATTCACGAAGGACAAATTCCCCGACAGGCACAATCAGCCCGAGATATTCAGCAAGCGGAATAAACTGGATAGGCGGGATTTGCGTACCGTCAGACAAAGTCCATCTCAACAATGCCTCAGCACCGATGACCACACCGGCATTATCAGTCTGCGGCTGGTAAAAGACAGAAAAACCATTGAAGTTGTTATCAATGGACTCGCGCATTTCCTTTTCGAGCTCGGCCCGCTCGACAGAGTCGTTATCCTGGGTGGCATTGTAGAAAGCATAATTATTCTTGCCGGAACGCTTTGCCTGGTACATGGCGATATCTGCATGCTTGATGATATCCTTGCTGTCCATGTTTTCTTCGGGAAAAGCAACGACACCGATACTCAACGTACAGTAAAAACTTTTGTTCAGGACATTCCAGGACATTTGCGCCCTGGCTAAAAGTCCGTTGATGACCCGCTGCACCGAACCGGCATTTTCCGGGTGCAGCAAAATAACAAACTCATCCCCGCCAAAACGGAAAATTTCTGACTCGCTCTTATAATTTTCCAGCAGGAAGGAGGCAAACGCTTTCAGGATAACGTCACCATAATCATGTCCATAACCATCATTGATGATTTTGAAGTCATCCATATCAATGAAGAGGACATAGCCGCTCTGGCCGATTTCCTTTGCCTTGGTCACGGCATGATTCAGGCGCGTTTCCAGATAGTAGCGATTAGGCAGTCCTGTTAACTGGTCTGTCAGCGCCATATTGCTGATGGCCTGCTCATTTCGCCTTCTTAACAGCGCAGTGGAAACAAGGCGGGTCACATTTTCGAGAAAGGCGATGGTATCACTGTCCCAATCGCGATTTTTGACACACTCGTCAAAGCAGAGAAAACCGAAATGTTCTTCCTGAATATAGACAGAAAACATGGCCGACGCACGGACATTTTCCATTTCAAAACGTTTTTTTGACCCCTTGGGATCATCATCCGAGTTAATAATGATGCAACCCGATTCCATCAGGCTGCGGGTAACCTCGGGCAAATCATTTTCGTAATTCAGGACGAAATCATCCCTTCCCATCATGGGTGAAATACCCGTATTGAACCACTCATGGATGGCTTTGCATTGGGTATGGTTCCGGCTGTCCTCAAAAAGGGTGATGCGGCTGATATCCAGATACACACCAGCCCTGTCCAAAATGGTCTGCAATGCCTTGTCCAGGTCGACATCATGCAGCCCCTGCAGGATATTATTCAGGACAACTTTCTGTCTCTGGCTGTCTTCAATTTTGTCGATATTGGATTTTGTCTCGGTGTAGTCCCGCATGATGCAGTCATAATGAATGACTTTACCCTCAGGGGAACGCTCGACAATGGTGGCATCCGTAATCCACATGGGTGTGCCATCCGCCTTTCTGATGCGATACACCATGCTGAACTGATCCGTATTTTCTTCATCATGACGTTTTAACGCATCAGATACCATATCGACGTCATCCGGGTGGACGAGATCGATCCAGTGAATCTTTCCGGAAACAAAGTCCTCCCTGGAATACCCATAAGAAGAAATATTCTCGGTAACAAACAGTGTGGAAAAACCGTTTTCAGGACCGGTTACCCGAATGGAAACCGATGGGCTTCGCTCAACAATTTCTTCGGCGATCTGGCGTGACATGTGTTGTTTTGGTTCTGCCACATTATTCTCCGCAAGTTTCAGCCATGACAATCAATCCTGCTTTTGTTTATGTTCTGCCAGCATGAGTAAAAGCAGACTGTCACGACCAGTCCCGCAAAATGAGACTACTTTGCAATATAGTATAAATTCTGGGAATCCGGCAAAGAAAACGACGTATTTTACGTGCAAATATTGTTTTTTTTACACGTCACTCCTCTTTCTCCGGTTCCCAGCTGTCGTCCCTCTCAAACGCTCCCTTTTCATTACGGAAAAAGGCCGTTCCATAATCCGCCTTCAGGTACGAAATAATATCCGGATCATAATTGGCAACCGTATTGAGCATGTAGATACCGGAATTAGCCGGGTTATCCATATACTCTGCCGTTTCATCTCCTGCGGTAAAACGCCAGCCGCTGTCTCCCTCATATTCCGGCATTTCCCGGTACATGAAACCCACCTTGCTCGCATCAACCATGATCCGGTCTGTGGCAAAGCATCCTTCTGCACCTCCCCAATCAATCAGCGGGCGAATATCTGTTATCGCGAAATTTTTTGCAGAAACCGACAAGCCATAATTTTTCCGGCCCACGTTCAGTACATGTGACACTTCACCACCAAAAAGCGCAAGCAATTTCTGTGTATCGTGCTGTCTCTTGAAATCAGTTTCCTCTTCGTACAGAGGAAAAAGCTGGTAAAAATGGACGGCTTCTCCACCGGGAAGCGTGCAGAGCATGCTTGCTTCGTCCGGGTAAGGATCAACCAGCAGCATAGTGGAAAGCGTCGTATTTTCGGCAAAAGGTTCTCCACTGGGAACCGTGTGTCCCCAGCCAAGCCAGGTATCCATATCAACAGGCAGCCGGGCCAGGATTTTCAGCCAGCGAATCGGCCAGTACCATTTTTCGTCACTGTCATCGAGCTTCCAGTCCGGTGGCAGCGTTACCAGCAGTTCTGCCCGTGACAGACCGCTCTGTTGCAGTCTGTCAGGCAGGGTCATCCTGTGTGCCCCCATTCCCATCGTGACAAGCGTATAAAAAGGTTTCGTTTCGCTTGGCGGGATAATGCAGATATCAACATGAATGCCAGAAGAAGCAACCTCGTGAAAAACATGCTCAAAAGCGCCAAAATGTTTTTCGATATGCTGTTCTATACAATCGATTTCTTCTTCTGTATACACCACCGGCTTGATTGACTTGCCCATATTTTCCCTTTCCTGGGGACGGATTGATTACCAGCCCTGTTTTTTGCGTATTCCTTTTTTTCCACCAGCCTTGATCAGTATGTCACTGATTTGCTTGTCGTCATTGCGTGAAACCATATCAAGCGGTGTTTTCGCCTTTTTCATCTGCCGCGTTCGGATTGGCACCGGCTGCTAAAAGACGCTTGACGATTGCCGCATCAGGATAACGTCCTGCTGTATGCAAAGGCGTTCTTTTATACCTGTCCAGGCTGTTGGGGTTGGCCCCTGCCGTCAAGAGCATATCGACAATATCACTCCGTTTCTTTTGAACAGCCATATGAAGCGGCGTCGGCTTTTCAAAGGAATTAGCCGTTGTATCCAGATGGACGTCCGCATCAATCAGTGTTTTTATGACATCAGGGTCTCCTGTCTCTACTGCAATGGCCAGCAAATCGTCAGTTCCTGCATGCATCTTGCCGTAAGTATCGACAAAACGCCTGCCAGGGAGATCCACACTGCCATTTACCGGTGCACCGGCAGCCAGCAGTACCTTGATCATATCCACTCTTTTTTGCGTAACGGCATACTCCAGCGCACTGTCTTCATCGCGATTGCGCGTTTTCACATCCACCTCTTCCTTGATAGCCGCATTTAAAAGCGGAAGGCTTCCCGAGTGAACTGCAAACATCACCAGGGTGCCGTCCTCGCGCTTGACAACGGGTTTGGCCTTGTATTCAAGCAGCAGGAGCATCATGTCCACGTTCTCTGTACGCCAGTCAATAACGCTTAACGCAGGCTGTTTTGGAGCGACCATTGTCGATGCCCCGTTTTCCAGAAGCAGTTGCGCCA
>JAAZED010000219.1 GCA_012512465.1 Oxalobacter sp.
CCAGATGGTTGGTTGGTTCATCCAGCAGCATCAGGTCAGATGGTGCAATCAGTGCCTGTGCCAGATTCAGGCGCATACGCCAGCCCCCCGAAAAGGTGGAAACAGGCTGGCCCAGTTCCTCCTGCGTAAAGCCCAGCCCAAGCAGCAATTGCCCAGCGCGGGAGTGGACGGTGTAGGCATTCGCTTCTTCCAGGCTGGTATGCAGTTCGGCTATTCTCAGGCCATTGCCGGTGCTGTTTTGTGCGGTTTCGAGCCGGGCCAGTTCTGATTGAAGTTCCCGCAAGTGGGTATCGCCATCAATGACATATTCCATTGCCGGCTTTTCAAGGGCCGGAATTTCCTGCCTGACGTATGAGATGCGCCAGCTTGCCGGAAAATCCACTTCTCCCTGATCCGGATGCAACTCGCCATTCAGGAGGGAAAAAAGGCTTGTTTTCCCGGCACCATTCGGCCCGATCAGGCCGATTTTTTCACCTGGATTGAGGATGGCGTCGGCCTGCTCCAGCAGGGATTTTGTCCCTCGCATCAGGTTGACGTGCTGAAAGCGGATCATGATCGTCGGCGTTAACGCAATTGGGAGGCTTCAACAAGAAAAACGCGATCATCACCACCGCTGGTAGAAATCCAGGTCAGCGCCAGATCAGGGAAGGCGGCTTCGGCATGTGCGGCTTCATTGCCGATTTCCACAATCAACAGGCCTTTTTCATTCAGATGCTGTCCGGCTTCACGTACGATTTTCCTGACGAGATCCATACCATCATCGCCGCCTGCCAGTGCCATTTGCGGCTCATGCTGATATTCAGGCGGCAGCTTTTTCATGGACGCGCTGTTGACATAAGGCGGGTTGGTGACAATCAGATCGTATTTTTTTTGCCCAATCGCCTGGTACAGGTCAGAGTGGACCAGGTTGATCCTGTCGGCCATTTCATATTCGGCCACATTGATCCGGGCAACATCGAGTGCCTCAGTTGAAAGATCAACGGCATCAATCACCGCATGCGGGAAAGCATCTGCCATCATGATGGCAAGGCAGCCTGATCCGGTACACAGTTCAAGAATGTCATGCGGTGTTTGAGGATCGTCAACCCATGGCGCAAACTGTTCCATGATCAGTTCTGCGATAAATGAGCGCGGGATAATGACGCGCTGATCCACGTAAAAGCGATAGCCCTGCAACCAGGCTTCTGTTGTCAGATAGGCAGCCGGCATGCGCTCGGAAACACGCCGGTCAATCAGCCTGCGGATGCGGCTGATTTCTTCCGGTGTCAGTCTTGCATCCAGAAAAGGTTCCAGTGTGTCAAGCGGCAGGGACAGGCTCTTTAAGATGAGGTAAACCGCTTCATCAAAAGCGTTGCTGTTGCCATGACCGAAAAAAAGCCGGGCCTCGTTGAATCGTGTCACGGCCAGGCGCAGCATGTCACGAATGGTATGAAAAGCGGGAGATGCAGTACTCATTTTAAAAGCAGGTTTTCCAGTGTGCGTCGATAAATATTTTTCAGTGGTTCGATGTCGGCGATGGGCACATGTTCGTCAATCTGGTGAATCGTCGTCATCAGTGGGCCGAACTCTGCCACCTGGGGGCAGATTTGCGCGATAAAGCGCCCGTCCGAGGTGCCTCCTGTGGTAGACAGTTGAGGTATGACACCCGTTTCATCGGTAATGGCCTTAGACAGCGCTTCACATAAAGTGCCTTCCGGCGTAAGGAATGGCAGACCGGACAGGCTCCAGTCCAATTCATATTCCAGTGCATGCCTGTTCAGGATGGACTGAACGCGTTGTTGCAGACTGTCCACCGTATTTTCGGTAGAAAAACGGAAGTTAAAATCAATCACTACCTCGCAGGGAATCACATTATACGCTCCCGTTCCCGCATGGATATTCGAGATTTGCCAGGAGGTGGGATCGTAATACGCATTACCGCTATCCCATTTTTCCATGGCCAGTTCGGCCAGCGCAGGCAGTGCCAAATGAATCGGATTTTTTGCGATAGCAGGATAGGCAATATGTCCCTGAATACCCTTGACAGTCAGTCTGCCAGATAATGATCCGCGACGGCCATTTTTGATAATGTCACCCTGTTTCTGCAGGGAGCTTGGTTCGCCAACGATACAGAAATCCGGTTTTTCCCCGCGTTTTTTCAACAGGTCGCAGACAAGGACTGTACCGTCTGTTGCCGGCCCTTCCTCATCGCTGGTGATCAGAAAAGCAATGGAGCCTGTGTAATCGGGGTGTTTCTCAATGAATTCTTTTGCGCCAACAACCATGGCTGCAACCGGTACTTTCATATCCGCCGCACCGCGTCCGTACAGTTTGCCGTTGCGTTCTGTCGGAGAAAAAGGATCGGAAGCCCACTTATCCAGCGGGCCGGATGGCACCACATCCGTGTGTCCGGCCATGATAACGAGCGGGGCGGTGTTCCCGTGTTTTGCCCACAGATTGGTCACGCCATTGGACATGATGGTTTCACAGGTAAAACCCAGTGGTTCAAGCACTTCAACCAGCAGTTTCTGGCAGTCATGATCATCCGGTGTGACAGAAGGCTGCGCAATCAGTTTTTTGGCAAGTTCCAGCGTGGTGCTCATGGTTTTCTATGCCTCCCGCAAGAGATCATTAATCGCGGTTTTGGCGCGTGTTTTCGCATCGACCCGTTTCACAATGACAGCGCAGTACAGGCTGTATTTGCCATCTTCAGACGGCAGGTTGCCCGGGACGACGACAGACCCCGATGGCACCCGTCCATAGAGGATACGGTCATTTTCGCGATCATAAATGCGGGTGGACTGGCCGATATAGACACCCATTGAAATCACGCTGTTTTCTTCGACAATCACGCCTTCGACAATCTCGGAGCGCGCACCGACAAAACAGTTGTCCTCAATAATGGTCGGATTGGCCTGCATGGGCTCCAGCACACCGCCTATACCGACACCGCCTGACAGATGCACATGCTTGCCGATCTGCGCGCATGAGCCGACAGTAGCCCAGGTGTCGATCATGGTGCCCTCGTCCACGTAAGCGCCGATATTGACGAAGGACGGCATCATCACCACATTTCTGCCAATAAAGCTGCCTCGGCGCGCGACAGCCGGAGGCACCACCCGGAAACCTCCGCGGGCAAAATCCGCATTCGTATAGGTGGCAAACTTGCTGGAAACCTTGTCATAAAAATGCATGGCATGCGCACCGGATACACCGACAGGCATGGAGACGTTTTCCTCCATCCGGAAAGAAAGCAGGACAGCCTGCTTGGTCCATTGATTCACGATCCATTCGCCATTGTGTTTTTCGGCAACACGCAGACTGCCCTGATCCAGGCGGGTAATGACTTCATTAATGGCTTCGCGGATTTCGGTGGAAGATGACAGGGCGGCCAGGTTGATACGGTTTTTCCAGGCATCTTCAATGGTTTTTTGCAGGTCTTGTGTCATGGGGTTTACTGGTTATTACAAAAAAAGTCATTATAAACGTCTGACGAAGTCTGTGATGCGGTTCATCGCTTCCAGGCATTCATCCTGTTCGGCTACCAGTGCTATCCGGATACGGTTGCTGCCCGGATTGATGCCATGTGCTTCCCGGGCAAGGTAACTTCCCGGCAAAACCGTCACATGGCAATCCGCATACAGTTTTCTGGCAAATGCGGTATCGGTCAGTCCCGTTTTTTCGAAGACCTCAGCCCAAAGATAAAAGCTGGCGTCCGGCATGGCAACATCAAGCACTTCCTGAAGCAAGGGTGTGGCCTTGTCGAATTTTTCCTGATACTTTGCACGGTTTTCCCTGACATGATTTTCATCCTGCCAGGCAGCAATCGAGGCATTTTGCACCGTCAGACTCATGGCGCTGCCATGATAGGTCCGGTACAGGAGAAATGATTTCAGGATGGACGCATCGCCTGCGGCAAACCCGGATCGCATACCCGGCACGTTGGAGCGTTTGGACAGGCTGGAGAGCATGACCAGCCGCCGGTAATCGGTTCTGCCGAGGCGATGTGCCGCTTTTAGCCCGCCCAACGGCGCGCTGTCACCGAAGTAGATTTCAGAGTAGCACTCATCCGAGGCAATAATAAAGCCGTAGCGGTCTGACAGGGCAAACAGTTTTTCCCATTGCGAAAGCGTCAGAATCGCGCCTGTCGGGTTTGCTGGCGAGCACAGATAAAGCAGCCGGGTTTTTTCCCAGATGGCCTCTGGCACACTGTCGTAATCACCATTGAAGTTGCGCTTCGGGTCGGCGTTGACAAAGTAAGGGGTTGCACCGGCCAGCAGCGTAGCACCTTCGTATATCTGATAAAACGGATTCGGGCAGACAACGATGCCATGCTCTGCCGGATCCAGCACCGCCTGTGCCAGCGAAAAGAGTGCCTCCCGGGAACCAAGCGTTGGAATGATCTGTGTCGCATGATCGGGCATCGGAATGTCATAACGTTGTGTTAACCAGTGGGCAATCGCCAGTCTCAGGGTTTCCTGTCCGATGGTGGCCGGGTAAGCCGCCAGTCCATCCAGATTGTCGCAGATTGCCTGCCGGATAAAAGCGGGTGTCGGGTGCCTGGGTTCACCAATACCCAGATTGATGTGCGGGCAGGAGGTATTCGGCGCCGTATCAGAAAAAAGCTGACGCAGCTTTTCAAATGGATAAGACTGCAGCCGGTTCAAGTATGGATTCATGGTGATGCCTGGAAACAGAGGGGGAAAACAGGCAGATATTATGAGGGATGAAAAAGGATTATGCATCCTTCCCGTGTTTTTCATTAGGGCAAAGACGCAATGTCATCGGGTCCTTTTCTCATGTCATCACATGCAGCCTTGTCACGCGCCTGTAATAATCAGCCGGTATCCTGAATGTATCGGAAAACGCTGTTCAAAAGACAGCCGGGTTCCGAAACATTGATCTTTTATACTCACGAAAGGAAATGATCATGAGATATTCAGGTATAAGCCGGAAGGCGGGAAAAACAGCCGTATTTATTGCACTTCCGGTCTGTATTTTTGCGACCGTGTTATTCCGGAGTCCGGCAAATGCGGTGATAACGGCAGATATGCCTGGCGGCACCAGCCGCTATTCGAACAAAAGCCGTGAGGTTCGTACACTGTCGGAATATGTGCATGGAGAAACCGGCGTTCAGAAAAACGGTTTTTTTGCCAAAGACGCATAACGGCATGTTATGTTGATACAGCCTGATATCCGGTATGCTGTCCGGATAAGGGAAAACCAGGGAAAGCATATGATCTGGCATCATCAGGAAAAAAAAGCAGAAGAAATTATTTCACATTACCGGTTAACCCCTCATCCTGAAGGCGGGTTTTACCGAGAAACCTACCGGTCATCCGAGGTGATACCGGTTCATTGCCTGCCGGAAGGCTTCATGGCCGCCCGAAATGTTTGTACGGCCATTTTGTATCTGCTTGAAAAAAATGATTTTTCGGCGCTTCACCGCATCCGGCAGGATGAGATGTGGCATTTTTATCTCGGGGGCGCTTTACATCTGGTGATGATTTCGCCCGAAGGCCGCTTTACCGAAGTGCTCCTTGGGCAGGATATAACAGCGGGTGAATATGTGCAGTATGTTGTGCCGGCCGGCTACTGGTTTGGCGCCCGGCCTGTGGAAGGTTGCGCATTTTCTTTTGTCGGATGCACGGTGGCGCCGGGTTTTGATTTTGATGATTTTGAACTGGGCAAGCGGGCAGAATTACTTGACAGGTTTCCCCGACACAAGAACCTGATTGTTGCCTATACCCGGCAGGAGGAAGGGACCTCATCAGTTTGATGCTGATGAGGCCAGCTATTCAGTCAATCACACAGTCAACAAAATAACCGCGCTTGCCATCGACTTCACGCGATATCAGGCCGTGAACATCGGTTTCAAATCCCGGGAACTTTTCGTTGAAATCCCTGGTGCATTTGAGATAGTCCACAATCGTTTTGTTGAAACGCTCTCCAGGGATGAGAAGGGGAATACCCGGCGGATAGGGTGTCAGCAAAATGGCGGTTACCCGGCTTTCCAACTCATCGATGGGCACCCGCTCGATTTTCCGGTGTGCCATTCTGGCAAAAGCGTCAGCCGGTTTCATGGCCGGCACCATATCGGAAAGATACATTTCGGTTGTCAGACGGGCGACATCATATTCCCGGTAAAAATCGTGGATGCTCTGGCAAAGGTCTTTCAGACCCAGCCGTTCGTACCGTGGTGAGCTTGCCGCAAATTCCGGCAGGACCCGCCAGATGGGCTGATTTTTATCGTAGTCATCCTTGAATTGCTGCAATGCGGTCAACAGCGTGTTCCAGCGGCCCTTGGTAATGCCAATGGTAAACATGATGAAAAAGGAATACAGGCCGCATTTTTCGATAATCACGCCATGTTCGGCCAGATAGGTTTTGACAATAGAGGCCGGGATGCCGGTTTCCTTGAAGTCGCCATCCAGTGAAAGACCGGGAGTGATGATCGTTGCCTTGATGGGATCAAGCATATTAAAGCCGGGGGCAATATCACCAAATCCGTGCCAGTTGTCTTCTGCACGAAGTAGCCAGTCTTCGCGCTCTCCAATATCATCTGCTGCAAATTTGTCCGGGCCCCAGACTTCAAACCACCAGTCCTGACCGAATTCCTGAGAAACCTTTTTCATGGCACGTCTGAAATCCAGTGCCTCGAGCAGGGATTCCTCAACCAGGGCGGTTCCGCCTGGGGGTTCCATCATGGCAGCTGCCACATCACAGGAGGCAATGATGGAATACTGTGGGGAAGTGGAAGTATGCATCAGGAAGGCTTCATTGAAGACATCCTGGTCCAGCTTGACCGTTTCTGACTCTTGAACCAGGATCTGCGAAGCCTGCGAGAGACCGGCCAGCAGTTTGTGTGTCGACTGTGTCGAAAAAATCATGGATTTTTTGGCGCGGGCCGAGTCTTTCCCGATGGCATGCATATCCTTGTAAAACGCATGGAAAGTGGCATGTGGCAGCCAGGCCTCATCAAAATGAAGCGTGTCAATTTCGCCGTCCAGCATTTCCTTGATCGTTTCCACGTTATAGATGATGCCGTCATAGGTGGACTGCGTCAGCGTCAGCACGCGCGGCTTCCTGATCTGCGCATCGCGCGCAAAAGGATTGGCTTCGATCTTGCGCCGGATATTTTCCGGCTCGAATTCTTCTTTGGGAATCGGGCCGATGATGCCGTAATGATTGCGTGTCGGCATCAGGAAAACCGGTATCGCGCCTGTCATGATGATGGCATGCAGCACCGATTTGTGGCAGTTGCGGTCCACCACGACGATATCACCGCTGGCGATGGTCGAGTGCCAGACGATCTTGTTGGAAGTGGAGGTGCCGTTTGTGACGAAGTAGCAATGGTCGGCATTGAAGATGCGGGCGGCATTGCGCTCACTTTGTGCAACCGGACCGGTATGGTCAAGGAGCTGTCCCAGTTCTTCCACCGCATTGCACACATCGGCACGCAACATGTTTTCGCCGAAAAACTGATGGAACATCTGTCCTATCGGTGATTTGAGAAAGGCCACACCACCTGAGTGTCCCGGGCAGTGCCAGGAATAAGAGCCATCCTGGGCATAGTGCATGAGGGCACGGAAAAAGGGCGGGGCCAGCCCGTCCAGATAGGATTTGGCTTCCCGGATAATATGGCGCGCAACAAATTCAGGCGTATCCTCAAACATATGGATAAAACCGTGCAGTTCCCTCAGCAGGTCATTGGGGATATGGCGTGAGGTGCGGGTTTCACCATACAGATAAATCGGGATGTCTGCATTCTTATAGCGGATTTCTTCAACGAAAGCACGAAGCGGCTTTAAGGCATCATTGCTTTCGGCTTCGGTTCCTTCGCCGAATTCTTCGTCATCAATCGAAAGAATGAAGGCAGATGCCCGTGACTGCTGCTGGGCGAATTGGGAAAGATCGCCATAGCTCGTGACACCCAGCACTTCCATACCCTCATCTTCCATGGCTTTGGCCAGTGCCCGGATGCCAAGTCCTGAGGTGTTTTCGGAACGGTAGTCTTCGTCAATGATGACGATTGGAAAGCGGAATTTCATCGCGGTCTCCAGATGATAGGGGGTGCAAAAAAACAGGAGAATTTTCTGGTGATCTCTCCTTACGCTTCATGGGGTCAGGTCGGTATGAAAAAAGAACTGCATATGCAGGGTACCCTCTGCGTAGACAGTTCAGTTTGACGCCGGCTTTTTGCCATTATCGGCAGACAGGCTGCACGGTTTTGTTTTTCCGGTTTTTCTGACGGAAAGGATTTACTAAAAAAAGCGCATTCTCGCAGAAATCTGCGGTTTTGGGGGGGTTCTGAAATTTTTTTTTCGGTCTGCCGGTATTGGCCGACAGGTTATTCAGCAGCAAGCACCCGGTTTTTACCGGATTTTTTTGCGGCATACATTGCCTTGTCTGCGCGGTGAGTGACGGTATCCCAGTCCTCATTGGGCTTGTGCAGGGCGACACCGGCGCTGAACGTAATCAGGATACGTTCGTTGTTGTGCATAAAGAAATGCTTGGTCAATTCTCTTTGCAGTCGCTGCATGGTGAATATGGCATCGTTGAGCTGCGTTTCCGGGAAAAGGATGACAAATTCCTCGCCGCCATATCGCGCAATGACATCAGTCGGCCGCAGTGTCTGCTTGACAACACGAACCAGGTGTATCAGTGCGTCGTCCCCGGCCAGGTGTCCATGGGTATCATTGAGTATCTTGAAATTATCCAGGTCCAGCATTGCCACACACAACGGCGTTTGCTGTCTTTCCGCGCGGGCAATTTCGCGGTCAAACGCATCTTCCAGCCCACGGCGGTTGAGACTGCCGGTCAGCATGTCTTCGCGAACCAGTTCACTCATCTGTTCCAGTTGGCCTTCCAGGTCTCTGACACGCGTTTCGGCTTCTTCCACCCTTTTGCGGGTAGACTGCATCTGATTGAGGGAAACCAGCGTATCCGTCTGGATGGCGTTGGTTTCATACATAATGGTTTCCAGCAGGGAATTTAACTCAATGACATTATCGGTTTTGCTGATTTTTTCAGAAAGCCCCTTGATACGGTCATGGTAGTTGCCTGTGCTTTCTGTCATGAAGCCCAGGCGTTCTATGAAACTGATCATCATCTGTTTCATGCTTTCCTTGGCTTCATTCAGGCTATGCTTCAAGAGGCCCTGCTTGTAGATGACCTCTTTCAGATTCGTCTCGGTATCTTCCAGTGCCCGGAAACTGACCGGGCCTGATATCAGTTCCTGCATGACGTCAATCTGGCCCCTTAACCAGTTGTCATCTTCCAGCAGCTCCCCGATGTTATTGAGTAACAGCCGGAAAAGACGCAGCAGCAGTTCCTGTTGTTCGGCGCTGGTGGCACCTTTCATTTCAACCTTGAAACAAAGCTGATTTAAGCGTTTGCTGATGCCTTCAAACGCTTTTTCGTCCTGGGCGGTTTTTAATGCCTCTCCCAGGTTTTCGGCTTCATTGGCGAGTTCAGGGGCGTCATGCAAAAGGGTGGCCAAACCGAAGGAAAGCGTCCTGACCAAAAGCTCCCGCAA
>JAAZED010000220.1 GCA_012512465.1 Oxalobacter sp.
ATTGAGTGCAGTGTCAGGTGAGCGGGGGCAGTCAGCTTGCAGTTCAGCAGGAAAAACAACCGGCTCTCCTTTTTTCCAGCCATGCTGTGCCAGGAAATTGGCGACACTGCCAATGGCGTCAACCGGCGAATGTCGCAGATCAATTTTACCGTCGCCATCAAAATCAACGGCATATTTCCGGATGCTGGAGGGCAAAAATTGAGGCCAGCCTATCGCACCGGCATAAGAGCCTTTCAGGGACATCGGATCGATTCCCCGTTCGGAAGAAAGCAGCAGTGTGCTTTCAAGCTCATTTCTGAAAAGTGCAAGACGGGCGTCCCGTTTCGGGTGTTCGGGATAATCAAAGGCAAGTGTTGCCAGGGCGTCAATGATACGGAAATTGCCCTTGTTTTTACCATAGGTGGTTTCTATGCCGATAATACCGACGACAATTTCAGGAGGAACACCATAAATTTTCTCTGCCTTTTCCAGTGCGTTTTTATGCCGGGCCCAGAATTTCGCACCGGCGGTAATGCGGACGGACTCAATAAAACGGGCACGATAAACCTGCCAGTTTTTCGGCGTGCCTGCCGGAAAGGGCTTGACCCGACGAATGACGGTGGGGTTATGCCGGGCCTGGTTCAGGATGCAGTCCAGATCCTGCTGATCAAATCCGTGACTGCTCGCCATTTCGGCTGAAAATGCGGCAAGTGCCTGATTGAATGCTTCGCTGTTCCTGTGCTTTTTCGCGTCCACGGCTTTGGGGGGATGGCATGACAAGGTAAGGGTGCGGGCAGGAACGGTATCGGCCAGTACCGGTATTGCCAGTAAAAGGCAGCCCAGAAATAAAATTGCGCGTCTGGGCGCGCAGTGTAAAAAAGAAAAGCAGGATGAGTGTTTCATGCTGTTGATTTTCCGTCCGGGGACTTGAGTATAGCCTAAAAAGAATCGATCTTTGTTGTTGCCATGACAGGTAACACAGTCATGGCAACCAATTTCCGCTAAACTGTCTGCATTTCAGGCATGGTTCGACAGGACGGCAGATATTCTGGTTATGACAACGGCTATTTACACCCACCCTGACTGTAAAAAACATGAAATGGGCGCCTACCATCCCGAAAGTCCTGCGCGTATTGAGGTCATTGAGGAACGGCTCGCAGAAAGCGGAACCGACCGTTTTTTGCTTTTCAGGGAAGCGCCTCTGGCTGATGTGAGTGATATTGCGCGGGTGCATTCCCCCACATCGATCAATCTGGTGAAGGATTATCATCCAAAAATACCCGGGCAGTATTTTTCCGTCGATGCTGATACACTGTTAAACCGGTATTCGTGGCAGGCTGCCTTAAGGGCTGCCGGCGCGGCTGTTGCTGCAACCCGCGCGGTGATTGAGGAAGAAATCAGCAACGCCTTCTGTCTTGTGCGACCGATAGGACATCATGCGAGGCTGCACACCCCGATGGGGTTTTGTGTTTTCAACAATGTGGCGATTGCGGCAAGATATGCCATTGATGTGTGCGGGCTGAAAAAAGTTGCGATTGTGGATTTTGATGTGCACCATGGCAACGGCACGGAAGAAGCGTTTTCAAAAGAGCCCCGGGTCATGATGACCAGTTTTTTCCAGAGCCCGTTTTATCCTTATACCCGCACCGATAAGACGCTGCCGAATATGGTGAATATTCCGGTGCCGTCGGGAACTGAAGGGGATGCCGTGCGGGACCTGGTCCTGGCAAAATGGTTGCCGGCACTGCATGATTTTGCACCGGAAATGCTTTTTGTCTCGGCGGGTTTTGATGCACACAAGGATGATTCGGTTGGTGGCATGAGGCTGGTGGAAGCCGATTATATCTGGTTGACGCAGCAGATCATGGCGGTGGCGAAACAGCATGCCCGCGGCCGCCTTGTCAGTTTTCTTGAGGGGGGGTACAGTCGCACGGCACTGGCTAAAAGTGCCGTGGCGCATATCCGCACACTGGCCGGACTTGATTGATTTGGGAGTCACTTTATGACAACAGCCTTATACACGCATCCACTTTGTCTCAAACACGAAATGGGTGAATACCATCCGGAAAAGCCGGCCAGAATCCATGCCATCCAGGATATGCTGGTTTCCAGCGGAACCGCGCAGTATCTTGATTTCAGGGAAGCGCCTGAAGCGGCGGTGGAAGATATTGCCCGTGCGCATGTGGCGGATATGATTTCGGATGCCAGGGACAATATCCCGAAAGAGGGGGAATATTATCCTTTAAGCGGCACGCTTTTAAATGCCTACAGTTGGAAGGCTGCCTTGCGCTCCACGGGCGCGGCAGTAGCGGCAACTGATGCGGTGCTGAAGGGAGAAATCGACAATGCGTTTTGTCTGGTGAGGCCAATAGGACATCATTCCACCGCCAGCGAGGCCATGGGATTTTGTGTTTTTAACAATGTTGCTGTTGCGGCAATGCGGGCAATCAAGGTGCATGGCCTTGAACGTGTCGCCATCGTCGATACGGATGTGCATCATGGTAACGGGACAGAAGCCATTTTTGCCCATGAGCCGCGGGTAATGATGGTGAGCTATTACCAGGAATACCTTTACCCTTTTTCCGGCAATGAACGCCAGCGCAAGCATATGGTCAATGTCGGGGTGCCATCAGGAACAGATGGCACGGTGATCCGGCAGGTGGTGACGGAAAAGTGGCTGCCCGCATTGCATGAGCACCGTCCGGAGATGATCTTTATTTCTGCGGGTTTTGATGCGCACAAAGATGATCCGCTGGGCGGGATGCAGCTGGTTGAAGATGATTATGCCTGGATTACCCGGCAGATCATGGATGTGGCCAATGAACATGCAAAAGGACGTATCGTCAGCTTCATGGAAGGGGGCTACAATCTGGAGGCGCTGGCAGCCAGTGCCGTTGCTCATATCCGGACGCTGGCCGGACTGGAACGGGGATAACCATGTCATCGATACAATGGTTTCCCGGGCACATGAACGCCGCTCGCAAAAAAGCGGCGGAAACCATGAAAACAACCGACCTGGTAATCGAGGTGCTGGATGCCCGTATTCCCAGGGCAAGCTGTAACCCGATGGTGGAAGAGCTGCGCCTTTTCCGGCAGCGCCCGTCTCTGAAAATCCTGAATAAGAGCGATCTTGCTGATCCCGCCGTCACGAAGGAGTGGATTGCTTTTTTTGAAAAAGAAAACCAGACCCATGCCGTGGCAATCAGTACGAAAAATCCGGCAGAGGTTGCAAGAATCCCTGCGCTTTGCCAGGAAATTGTGCCAAACCGGGGGGAGGCATCCAAGCCGCTTCGCATGATGATCATGGGGATTCCGAATGTGGGCAAATCCACCCTGATGAACATGCTGCTGAAACGCAGGGTCGCTGCTGTGGGCGATGTGCCTGCGGTTACAAAGTCCCAGCAGCGCCTGTATTTGAACAAGGGGATGATCCTGATCGATACGCCGGGGATGCTTTGGCCGAAAATCCATTATCCCAGTGATGGGCTGATGCTGGCAGCCAGCCATGCGGTTGGTGTCAATGCCCTGATTGAAGAGGAAGTGGCTGTTTTTCTGGCAGAGATATTGCTGGCCCGTTATCCGGCATTGCTGGCGGCACGTTACGGGATGGAAACCGCGGGAGCGGATGGTTTTGATGTGATTGAAGGCGTCGCGAAAAGAAGGGGTTTTCGGGTGAAAGGCGGGGATGCGGATGTGGAAAAAGCATCCCACGTTTTACTGAATGACTATCGCAGCGGGGCGCTGGGGCGCATCAGCCTGGAGTCACCGGAAACCAGAAACGCCATGATGACCGCATTTGACGCAGAACAGGAAAAAGAGAGGAGCGCGCGGGAACAAAAGGCACTCTCCGGGAACCTTGCGGATTGAAAGGGCACAAAAGTGTCGGTACAGGATAAAATAACTTCTTTTCATTCAGAGATTGCATGAAACCCATTGCGCCAGGCACTGTTATTTTCCATCGCTATCGCGGCTATGGTGTGCTGACAGCCGTCAACCTGCTGACAGGCTGGGTCTCAGCCCGTTTTGGCAGCGAACGGAAATGCCTGGACTTAAATCTCTCAACGGATGAGGTACAGCATGCTGATGGTGAGCCGATCCTTTTTCGCCGGGAAGCGCCGGACCGCATGCCGCATGCGCGCCTGATGGATATGGTCAGACAGTTGCACACCGCCGGGTACCAGCGCCTTTATCTCCATTCCTGGCCGCAGCCTTCCGGGATGCACTGGCGCTGGCATTTATTTACCGGCACGCGCAACTGGGTGCAGCGTCCCTGGCGTGAAGGCTGGTATGGCTCCGGGGGAGACTATATTTTCAATCCCGTGATGGGGTGGGGGGATCTGCCTGGCGCGACAACCGAAGACCTCATTGAGGCGCTCGCGCGGTTTGACCCAGAAGGACTGGCCCAGGCGCTGGGAGAGGATGAGGAGCATGCCGTCTGGTTTGCGGCAGTTTGCGATATGCTGTTACCGGGCTATATGTATAGCCTCAATGCGATTCCTGGTGACGGCGTCATCTTCCCGGAGTCGGTTCCTGTCCATCCTGTCAGGCAGAGCCTGCCCGGGTATGCTGGGCCGGCATTGCCCTGGCCTCCCGGCTGGAAAAGGCTGTTCCAGAAAGCGCGTTTTTCCGGCCAGCATTTCTTTCTTGTTTAACGCCTGCTGACGAAAGGTTCTCTATGGCTGTACGTATCATTGCCACCGGTGGTACCTTTGACAAGCAATACAATCCCATTGACGGGACACTGGGCTTTGAGAAAAGCCAGGTCCCGCAGATGCTGGAACAGGGGCGTGTTCATGCGCCTTTTGTTTTTGAAGCCCTGCCGCTCCTTGATTCGCTGGATATGACCGATACGGATCGGGAGCGTGTGCTTCATGCCTGCCAGCAGGCCCCGGAAGACAGGATTCTGATTATCCACGGAACAGACACCATGCAGGAAACCGCGCTGGTGCTGGCCCTTGCATCACTGGAAAAAACAATCGTGCTGACTGGGGCCATGATTCCTTATGCCGTTTCCGGGTCCGATGCGTTTTTCAATCTCGGCTATGCCTTTGGTGTGGTCCGGTTGCTTGAGCCGGATGTCTATATCGCCATGAATGGCCGGTTATTCAGGTGGGACGATGTCAGAAAAGACCGTGCCAGAGGGGTTTTCGAAACAGACAGCTGAGTCTTTCGTTTGAGCGGAGTATTACCCGCTTTTTACAGAATGGCATTTTATTGATTTTATTTCACGGTATTCCTATGAACGTCGTTATTCTCGCAGCAGGTATGGGCAAACGCATGCATTCCAGCCTGCCAAAGGTGCTTCACCAGCTGGCCGGCAAGCCGCTTTTAGGCCATGTTATTGATACGGCTCGTCTTCTTTCTCCTTTAAGCATCAATGTGGTCTACGGGCATGGCGGCGATGCGGTGATCAAGGCTTTTCCGGCATCTGATCTTAACTTTGCCTTGCAGGAGCCTCAATTGGGAACGGGACATGCGGTAATGCAGGCGCTGCCTCACCTGGATGAATCACAGCCAACACTGATTCTTTATGGGGATGTGCCGCTGATTACGGCGACAACACTCAGAAAACTGGTGGCAGAAGCGGGAGCTGACCGGTTTGCGATTCTGACAGTCGATCTGCCGGACCCGACGGGGCTTGGCCGGATCGTGCGGGAAAACGGGGCAATTACCCGTATTGTCGAGCAAAAAGATGCCAATGAGGCGGAGCTGAAAATCAGCGAAATCAATGCCGGTATCATGATCGTGCCGACGGGAAAGCTGAAAGCATGGCTGGCCGCGCTTTCCAATGACAATGCGCAGAAGGAATATTACCTGACGGATATCGTGGCGGCAGCCGTGGCAGAAGGCGTGCCTGTCATGTCGGCCCAGCCTGACCATGTATGGGAAATTCTGGGGATCAACAACAAAAAACAGCTTGCCGAACTGGAGCGGATACATCAGCGCAATGTGGCTGACGCCCTCATGGAACAGGGCGTGATGCTGGCAGATCCTTCGCGTCTGGATGTGCGTGGCTCACTGCAGTGTGGCCGGGATGTCTTCATTGATGTCAATTGTGTTTTTGAAGGTAATGTGGTGCTGGGTGAGAATGTTTCCATCGGTCCGAATTGCTATGTCCGGGAGTCTGCGATTAATGATGGCGTGGAGATTCGCCCATTCTGTCATATTGATGGAGCCGTTATCGGTGCGGACTCCATTATCGGACCTTATGCCCGCCTTCGTCCGGGCGCGGATCTTGGCGAAGAAGTCCATATCGGCAATTTTGTCGAGATCAAGAACAGCCGTGTTGCGGCCCAAAGCAAGGCCAGCCATCTGGCCTATGTCGGGGATTCGACGGTTGGCAGTCGTGTCAATATTGGCGCAGGCACCATTACCTGCAATTATGATGGTGCCAACAAGCATGAAACCGTTATTGAGGATGATGCCTTTATCGGCACCAATTGTGAACTGGTCGCGCCGGTGAGGGTAGGGGCCGGTGCAACGGTGGGGGCAGGTACCACCCTGACAAAAGATGCGCCGCCACACTCATTGACTGTATCCCGCAGCAAACAGACATTTATTTCAGACTGGAAGCGTCCGGCCAAACCAAAAACCTGAAATTTCATGCCTTCTTGACCCGCCGCAGGGAACGGATTCCTGCCTGTGACACGATGCTGTTTGGCTGTCGTCTGAACGAAGTACGGGAGAAATCATTTTTTATCCGGCTTTTCATGCTTTGAGGCAATTTTTATCATTGCTTTATCACATCCCAGTGTGTAGTATTAATTCACTAAGCATGACTTCGTTGTGTTTACAGTCTGTCAATACGAAGAGACATCGATTCACCATTGCCTGAACATTGCTGTTTTGGTTTTAATGTTGCATGCAGGAGACCAGGCACCAGGAACGAAAGGAAACTATGGGTATGAATGCGGAAATTGATCAGAATGCCAAACCACTGTCTCCGGATCTGCTGCAAAAAATGGATGCGTACTTCCGTGCATCCAATTATCTGTCAGTCGGCCAGATTTATCTTTACGACAACCCGCTTTTGCGCGTTCCTCTGGCTCCGGAACATGTCAAACCCAGGCTTCTGGGTCACTGGGGTACCTCACCGGGCCTGAATTTTGTTTATGTCCACTTAAACCGGGTGATCAACAATCACGATCTGGACATGATTTATGTTACAGGACCGGGTCATGGTGGCCCAAGCCTTGTCGCACACACTTATCTTGAGGGCAGTTACAGCGAGTTTTATCCCAATGTTTCACAGGACGAACAGGGAATGAAAAAGCTGTTTACACAATTCTCCTTCCCCGGCGGTGTACCAAGCCATGTGGCGTCGGAAACACCGGGTTCCATCAATGAAGGGGGTGAGCTGGGTTACTGCCTGTCGCATGCGTTTGGTGCGGCCTTTGATAACCCTGACCTGATTGTCACCTGTGTTGTCGGTGACGGTGAGGCGGAAACCGGCCCGCTGGCAACCAGCTGGCACTCCAATAAATTTCTCAATCCCGAATATGATGGCGCGGTGTTGCCGATTCTTCACTTGAATGACGGGAAAATTGCAGGCCCAACCGTCCTGGCGCGTATTCCGCATGAAGAGCTGGATATGCTTTTCAAAGGATACGGGTACAAGCCTTATTATGTCGATTATGATTCGGTGAATGGTGACACCATGGCACTGCATCAGCAGATGGCGGCTGTCATGGACAGGGCAATTGCCGAGATCAAGGCTATCCAGGCAGATGCTCGCACCAATGGCCTTAAAGAGCGCCCGGTCTGGCCGATGATCGTCATGCGTACGCCGAAGGGATGGACCGGCCCGAAAGTGATTGACGGGCTGAAGTATGAAGGCTCATTCCGCTCACATCAGGTGCCGGTATCCGAGACCAAGACCAATCTGGATCACCTGAAAATCCTGGAAGAGTGGATGAGAAGCTACAAGCCGGAAGAACTCTTTGATGAGGATGGCCGCTTCCTGCCCGAACTTGAGGCGCTTGCGCCAAAAGGCATTCGCCGGATGGGCGCCAATCCCCATGCCAATGGCGGTATCCTGTTGCGTGATCTGCGCATGCCGGATTTCCGGGATTATGCGGTGGATGTTCCCCATCCGGGTGCAACCGTTGCCGAAGCGACCCGTATCCAGGGACGCATGATCCGTGACGTCATCACACTGAATGAGGAAGCCAGAAATTTCCGTGTATTCAGCCCGGATGAAACCGAATCCAATCGCTGGGGCGCGGTATTTGAAGTAACCGATCGCTGCCTGGTAGCGGATATCAAGCCGGATGATTACCAGATTTCACATAATGGCCGCATCATGGAGATGCTTTCCGAGCATCAGTGCGAGGGCTGGCTGGAGGGCTATATCCTGACAGGGCGTCATGGTTTCTTTTCCTGTTATGAAGCCTTTATCCATATCATTGATTCCATGTTCAACCAGCATGCGAAATGGCTGGAGGTGACTCGCCATATTCCGTGGCGCCGCCCGGTTGCTTCGCTTAACTACCTGCTGACATCACACGTATGGCGCCAGGATCACAATGGGTTGAGCCACCAGAATCCGGGTTTCATGGATATCGTGATGAACAAGAAGGCGGACATTACCCGTGTCTATCTGCCACCGGATGCCAATACCCTCCTGTCAGTGACGGATCACTGTCTGCGCAGCCGCCATCGCATTAATGTGATTGTGGCAGGTAAACAGCCGGCATTGCAGTACCTGAACATGGACGATGCCATCAAGCATTGCACCGCCGGGGCAGGTATATGGGAGTGGGCCAGTAATGACAAAGGCGGTGAGCCTGATGTGGTCATGGCCTGCTGTGGGGATATTCCGACAATGGAAACGTTGGCGGCCGTGAAGATTCTGCGCGAGCAATTCCCTGAGTTGAAGATTCGTGTGGTTAACGTTGTTAACCTGATGGTGTTGCAGCCTTCAAATGAGCATCCCAATGGCATGCCGGACAAGGATTTTGATTCGCTCTTTACGACGGACAAGCCGATTATCTTTGCCTACCATGGCTATCCCTGGCTGATCCACCGCCTGACCTACCGCCGGACCAACCACAAGAATCTGCATGTTCGCGGTTACAAGGAAGAAGGTACCACCACCACACCGTTTGACATGGTGGTGTTAAATGACCTGGATCGTTTCCACCTGGTGGGCGATACGATCGACCGGCTGCCACAACTTGCGGGACGGACGGCTTATACCAAGCAGTACCTGCGTGACAGGCTTTTAGAGCATAAGGCATATGTCCATCAGTATGGTGAGGATATGCCGGAGATTCGTGACTGGAAATGGACTGACGACTGATTGTTCTGTTTTTCGTCATAAAAAAACAAACGCGCACTTTCCTTTCAGGAAGTGCGCGTTTTTACTGGAAAAGCGCCTGTTTCAACCAGAGGCGGGATTACCGGAGAAAATGCGATAACCTCTTTTGCGCAGTTCACAGGCTGGGCACGCTCCGCAACCATGTCCCCAGTCGTGCAATGTGCCGCGTTCACCCAGGTAGCAGGTGTGGGTTTCTTCACGGATCAGGTCAACAAGGGCCGTGCCACCGATATTTTTGGCCAGTTGCCATGTCTGGGCCTTGTCTTTCCACATCAGCGGGGTTTCCACGCGAAATTGTCCTGCCATGCCCAGATTCAGGGTCAATTGCAGTGCTTTCATGGTGTCATCCCGGCAATCCGGATATCCTGATGAATCGGTTTCACACATGCCGCCCACGAGGATGTCCAGATTACGGCGGTAGCCCAGTGTGGCGGCGACCATCATGAAAAGCAGGTTGCGTCCCGGAACAAAGGTATTGGGCTGCCCGTTTTCCATAAATCGGATTTCCGTTTCTGTTGTCATGGCGGTATCCGAGAGACTGGCAATCAGCGAGAGATCGATGACATGATCCATCCCTAGCCGGTTATTCCAGTCATCCGAAAGGGTGCGCAGCCTGGAGAGAATGGTTGGACGCATGGCGAGTTCGATGTGGTGCCGCTGCCCGTAATCAAATCCGATGGTTTCTACATGTGTATAGTGGGCAAGGGCCCAGGCCAGGCAGGTTGTGGAGTCCTGTCCCCCGCTGAACAGAACAAGCGCGTGATTGAGAGATGACATAATGTGCCGGTTTTTTGTGAAAAAGCAGAAACAGTCCGGATTTCGATTTCACAGAAATGCGGACTGAGCAATAATGACAGCTTGGTGATTATCGTATCCTGAATTCATAAATTATAAAACGACACCGGGGAATGGCAAAAAAACGCGCCAGCGCACAGAAATCGCATGAGGGACTGTTACGTGTCCGAGGCTTCCATATTCTTTTCAGATTATGGCAGGTTTTTTTTGCTGCGTTTTTATTTTCCTGTCTTGCGCCGGTTTATGCTGAGGTATCGGCATATGGCGTGATGATTGATGCGCCGGATAACATACAGCAGATTTTGGAAGAAAATCTGTCCCTGGTGCGCTGGCGCGGCAATGACAAGGTTGACCGCGCGCAGTTGCGGCGACTGTATCGTCAGACACCGGATGAAATCAAAAAACTCCTGGAAACGGAAGGTTATTTTTCTCCGGTTATTGATACAAAGATGGAGCCTGCCGGTGAATCGTTCCAGATTCATATCGCCGTTGATCCCGGGGAACCGGTCCGTGTGAGTGAGGTGAATATCATCTTCGACGGAGCTATTATCCTGCAGGAGGCGTCACAGAAACCACAGATGAGTGATTTGAAAAAACGCTGGGTGTTGCATGAGGGGATGCGCTTCAGACAGGCTGACTGGGAAGCCGCCAAGGCAGCACTTTTGCGTCAGGTTATGCGGGTGCGATATCCCAGAGCGCGCATAACCGATTCACAGGCGGTGGTTGATCCTGAAGCGCGCACAGCGGTTTTGCGGGTGGAAATAGACAGTGGAACGCCGGTGCGCTTTGGCGAGATAAAAATCATCGGCCTGAGTCGGTACAGCGAAGACATCATTATGCGGGAGCGTCCAGTCAAACCGGGCGCGGTTTACCGCGAAAAGGCCCTGGTCAACTGGCAGACCCATCTTCAGGATACCGGGTATTTTCGCTTTGTTGAGGTGACCGCTGATGTGGATTCAGGGCTGGATGAGGTACCCGTGACAGTGAGTGTTGTCGAAAACAAGAAGCGGCATGCGGCGGTCGGTGTCGGTTACAGCACTGATACCGGTAACCGGTTCAGCCTGAGTTACGATGACCTTAAATTTTTCGGCCAGGAGTGGAACCTGAAAAGCGGGGTGGTACTGGAAACCCGGAAGCAGACAGGGCATGCCGAGATTTATTTCCCGAAAACCGAGGGCGGTTTTACCAACAGTATTGGCGGCAAATATGAACGCTCGGATATCCAGGGTGAAGATACGCGTTTGATCAGCCTTTTTGGCAAAACATCCTGGGGGACACCACGGCTTGAACAGTTTGTGATGCTGGAGTATCTCAATGAAAATACCAGGGTCAATGGCTCGGACGACAAGGAAAGTGAAGCCTTGCCATTGACTTATGGCGTGATCAAGCGGGAACTGAATAACCGGCTTAATCCGACACGCGGCTATGCTGTCCAGGCGCAGATTGGCGCTGCGGTTGAGCCGGTCCTGACAGACAGGAGTTTTTTGCGGCCTTATCTCAAAGCGGCTTATATTCATCCCGTCGGGGAAAAGGGAAGCCTGTTGTTACGGACAGAAATGGGGGCGATTTTGTCCAGTTCCCGTGAAGGCATTCCTTCCACCGTGATGTTCAGAACCGGTGGTGATCAGTCAGTGCGCGGCTATGCTTTTGAAAGCCTGGGTGTCAAGGAGGGGCGAGCCACCGTGGGAGGGCGTTACCTGGCGGTGGGCAGCGTGGAATACCAGTATTATTTTTATGGTAACTGGGGCGCGGCTGTTTTTGTCGATGCGGGCAATGCGGCGGACAATCTTAACGATCTGGACCCGGCGTTCGGTTATGGTATCGGTGCGCGATGGAGAAGCCCGGCCGGTCCCCTGGGTATTGATGTGGCATACGGGGAAGAGACGCAGGAATTCCGTGTGCACTTTTCTTTCGGGTTTACATTCTGATGCGGCGCTGGCTTATTATTCTCCTGGCGGTTCCGGTTGTTGCGGTGGTGACATTGCTTGTTGTGATACAGCACGAGTTTGCCCTGAAATGGGTGGCAGACAAAATTGTTTCGTCCAGTAACGGCAGTATTATTCTCAATGGCGTCAGTGGTTCCCTGACGGGGACGATGAAAGTTGAGGAGGCGGTATACCTGACGCCGGAACGAAAAATATCTGCCGAAGAAGTGGAGATTTCCTGGTGGCCCTCCCGCATCCTGCTTGGTCAGCTCGGTGTGGAATCAGTAACGGTTTCCCGGCTGACAATTGAAAGCGGGGTACCATCGGACGCGCCTTTTACGCTGCCGGAATCGCTGGCGCCCCCCCTGTCCATTCATGTCGGGAAGGTGCAGGTGGACCAGTTGACCTATGATGCGCTCCGCTTTCAGGATGTCCGTTTATCCCTTGATGCGAACAAGGCGGCCTGGGAGCTGAAGGAGGCGGGTTTTGAGAGTCCCTTCGGCATAGTCAGTGTGGAACTGAAGCTGGGTACGCATGCGCCTTTTTCGCTTGACGGCAAAGCGACGGTAAACCATGAAAAGGCGGAAGGGACGGCCCAGGTGGCTGGAGATCTTCATGATATCCGCTTTGAGGGACAGTTTGCCGGGTTTGGCGCGGAGGTGAAAGCCAATGCCAAGGTCACGCCCTTTGCCGGTTTTATCCTGCCATCCCTTTCTCTCAACGCGAAAAACGTGGATCCCTCACAGGTAAGGGCCGACTGGCCGCAAAGCCGGATTCAGGCAACCGCAGAGATTCAGACCAAAGCGGACGAATCGGTTGCGGGCTCGGTTCGCATCGATAACACTATCCCGGGCACGATTGATGCAAACCGCCTGCCTTTGCGGACGGTAACCGCCAGGATGGGAGGAAATACACAAACCATGCTGCTGGAGCAACTGGTGATGGATATGGGCGCAGCCGGTCAGTTCAGCGGCAACGGAAGGCTGAGTTTGGACGGTGTGGATTTGTCCCTGCGCACCGGGCGTTTCGATCTGAGTGGCATTCATTCCAGTATCAGAAAAACCGCCATTTCAGGCAATATTGCCGTATCGGCGGAAGAGGAAAAGCAGGTCATGACCGTCAAGCTGGCGGAGAGCCGCCTCGCGCTGGATGCCAGAGTAATCCATGCGAGTGACCGGCTTGACCTTCCCCTGTTCAGGTTGCGTGCAGCCAACGGCGAGATACAGCTGGAGGGCAGCATGGGACTGACACTGGCTCGTGACTTTTCCTTTGACGGAAAAGCGAGTCGTTTCAATCTGTCAGCGCTGGGCGCTTATCCTTCTTCGGAGATCAATGCGACGATAGCTGCCAAGGGGCATCTTTCTCCTGAGTGGCATGCCGCCATCAATTATGCCTTGCAGCCCAGCCGTTTTCTCGATAATCCCCTGACGGGAAAAGGCCGGTTCACGGTGACGGCAACCGCATTGCGGGATGTGGAGGTATTACTGGCGCTGGGACCGAACAGCTTTAATGCCAATGGAGCTTTTGGCAAAGCCGGAGAAAGTCTGCGGTGGAAACTGGATGCGCCCAAACTGGCTGCGCTGGGCAAACCGTTTGAAGGCACTGTGGCGGGCGAAGGGACGTTATCCGGCACATTTGAAGCATTACAGGCCAAATTGAAGCTTGATGGCAGTGATCTGGCATTTCCCGGTCCGGTCCGCGCGAAATCGATTCATGCGGATGGCCGTTTTGGTACCCGCCCGGCCGATTTAATGGACGTGCGCATTGACGCCCGGAATCTGGCTGCCGCTGACATGCTGTGGTCTGCGCTGCAGTTTCAGGCAAACGGGACGCTGCAGGCCCACAGCCTGGAAGCGTCAGCACAGAACAATACCATGGATCTTTACACCCGGGCTGCTGGTGGATGGAAGGCAAAACAGGGGTGGGGTGGTGAAATACAGGCGCTCGAAAACAAGGGAAAACAACCCTTTTCCCTGGCATCTCCCGCACCGCTTCATGCGGGAACACGGCTCTTTTCCCTTCAGGATTTTACGCTGACATTCCCGGATGGGCGGCTGGTTGTGAATAAACTGGAAAAGCGCGGTTCACGCATCCGGTCAGATGGCTATGCCAAAGGCTTTCCGCTGCGATATCTGACGGCCTTTGCCCCGGCACTCAGGCAGAAAGTGGGAGGGCAACTGGTTTTCGGAGCGGAGTGGTCGGTGGATATGGATCGGATGCTGACAGGGAAAGTGCATGTTTACAGGGAAAGCGGAGATCTGACGATACGGGGTGATACCAGCGTCAAGCTGGGATTGACGGAAATGGATATGCGCCTGAATCTGGCGAAAAACGAACTGGACGTGCTGGCCAATATTAAGGGAGAGACAACGGGTGTCATCCAGTTGACAGCCAATGCCCAGCTTGTGCGCAACAGGAATGGCTGGCATTTTCCGAAACAAAGCCCGTTCAGGCTGCAACTTGATGCCGATATGCCGACACTTGACTGGGTCAGTGTTGTCAGTGGTCAGCCTGATATTGATATCAACGGTAGCCTCAAGGTAAAGATAAACGGGGCGGGCACGATTGGCGACCCTCGCCTCACCGGGACATTCGCAGGCAATGCCCTGTCATTTCGCTGGTATACCTGGGGGGTGAAACTGCATGACGGGCAGCTCCTGGCCCGTCTTGACAATAATCGCGTCACACTGGAACAGGCTACGATCCGGGGAGATGAGGGCGTTTTCCGTATGGAGGGCGGCGGCAGTTTTGATCATGGCAACATGCATATCAATCTGAGTTTCCTGGCAGACAAGCTGCTCCTTTTATCCAGTCCGGACAAGCAGTTGGCCTTGAGCGGGCAGGGGAAGATGACCCTGGATAATGAAAAGATGACGCTCAATGGAAAATGGCGGGTGGACAAGGCGCTGATCCAGTCCGTTGAATACAATAATGTGAATTTCAGTGACGATGTGGTTGTGCTCGGACGGGAGGATAGCGCCAGCGAGTCCAAAAAGCCGATGGCTGTCGCCATGGATATGACCATTGATCTGGGAGACCGCTTCCGGATTGATGGCTGGGGGCTGGATGCCCGTCTGGAAGGTAATTTGCAGGTGGCATCAGCTGAGGACCAGTCTTTGCGAGTGTTCGGAAAAGTTCAGGCGGTCAATGCCACTTTCAATGCCTATGGGCAAAAGCTGACGGTTGAGCGGGGAAATGTGGTATTCAGCGGGCCTGCCGAGCGTCCTTCCCTGGATATCCTGGCAATTCGTAAAGTGCCGACTTTCGGGATGGAAGATGCCGTGGAAGCCGGTGTGCAGGTCAGGGGGACACCGCAGAATCTGCAGGTCAAGCTGGTGTCCAATCCCAATGTCTCAGATTCAGAAAAGCTGTCATGGCTGATACTGGGGCATGGCGGGGCGCAGAGTGCCAATGATCATGACCGCAGTGTGGTTGCGGCTGCGGCTGTGGCGTTGCTCAGCACCTCTTCTCTGGGCAGTATGCAATCCGGCCTGGCCAGCACGATCGGTGTGGATGAGATTGGGGTAGGCGCTGGAGCCGACATGGAAAGCACGGTCCTGTCTGTCAGCAAACAGATATCAAACCGCCTGTACCTGACCTATGAGCAGGGCATTTCTACCGTGTCGAACCTGGTCAAGCTGCGTTATATCGTTTCACAGCGGGTGCGTGTTGAAGCGGCAACCGGTACGAGCAGTGCGATTGACCTGCTGTATGAATGGAGTTTTGACTGAGTCCGGTTTGGCCTTGAACGGTTTATCCTGGTGTGATTTTTTTGATAATCTGTTCCAGGCGCAGTCCCTTTTTGTCAAAAAAGACCAGTTTGACCGGATACCATTCCCTGTCCGGCGCCAGCCAGACTTCGGTGGTTTTTCCTTTTTTATCGGTTCTTATGAGGTGAACGGCCTTGATTTCGCCCAGCGCCGTCAGGAAGGTGATTTCATCGACGATGGTGAAATCCCACTGGTCAATCCGGTTTCTCCCCGACACCATGAATGTCAGTTTTTTCCCGGGGGTGAAGTTTTCCGGCTGTGCTCTTGCCATGGATACCAGTTGCCATACAATGCTGGCCTGATCCTGGATGCCATCAGAAAAAAACAGGGATTCGCCGGAGTCTGAAAATTTCAGGGCCTTGCTGTCCTGGTCAAATATGGTCCGGGTTTCATCCCGGTTACGGCGTTTTTCTGTAAAGAGGGAGGGTTTAAGTCCTTTTGTCCCGATAATGCCTTTGCTGGATGTATCGAGAAGCTGTCCAACCAGGTTGCCCCGTGCGCTGCTTTGCGTTGCGTATTCACTTCCGGACTGTTTCCATTTGATATTGGAGGTGCCCCCGATACTCATGGCGCTGTAATTGGCGCGAACGACATAATCCAGATTGACGGAGGGAGGCGGCGAAACCGTTTTGCCCGCAGCAGGTGTATCAGCCAGGGTATACGGAGTCATCATCACCAGAATAATGCTGCAGACAAGGGGAAACAACCAGCGCAAAAACTTTGTTTGTTTATTATCGGGAGTCATGTCGATATCCTGTATCAGAGGGTACAAAGTTTGCCGTCCTGTTACGCCTCAGGCAAATTGAGAATACTACACAAAACATTATCCGCCCATGTCAGGCAACAGTAAAGGCGTAAAAGTTCCGTTTTCGGCAGAAAAATCAAAAAAAGGTGGCAAGAACCCCAGCCAAAAGGTATCTTAAGGATCAGTCATGTGCTTATGGAGACAAGGACAATGCCCCCTTTCCTCAAAAAAATCTGCCTGCGTACCGAATTGCCAGCCCGGATAGCGCATCTGCCCCGGCCACTGGTTGTGACCAACGGGGTTTTTGATATTCTGCACCGGGGGCACGTCACTTATCTTGCCCGGGCAAAGGCACTGGGGGCTTCCCTGATAGTTGCCGTCAATACGGACGCGTCCGTCAAACGTCTGGGAAAAGGGGATGACCGCCCGATCAATATC
>JAAZED010000221.1 GCA_012512465.1 Oxalobacter sp.
AGATAATCATCGGCACCGGTATTAAGCCCTTTTACGCGTTCTTCCAGCGCATCCCGGGCGGTCAGGATGAGGACAGGCTCCACCAGGCCGCGCGAGCACCAGTGCGCCAGGATATCCAGCCCGTCCTCACTGGGGAGGGAAAGATCGAGTATGACGGCATCGTACCGGGCGGCATGAATGGCTTCCCGTCCCTGTTTCCCTTCAGGGAACCAGTCAACCGTAAATCCCATGCGGCCAAGCCCGGCCTTGATGCCGTCCCCGATCAGCCTGTCGTCTTCAATCAAAAGTATGCGCATTGTCCGCTTATTTTATCTTGATGATCCGCGCAACATCCACTTCGGTTTTGTTCCATTCTTTTTCGATTTCGCCCTGGATTTCCACCAGGTCATCTGGCGAAACCTGAATGCCTGCCCAGAGTTTGTGGTCAATCTCGACCCGGATGGTGCCGGTGGCATCCTTGAAGAGATACTCTTCATCGCCCAGGCTTTGGACAATATGCCCCTTAAGTGTTACCGGGGTATCATCACGCATCCCCATCGCCTGCTGGACCGTGACCAGTGCCGGACCCGGCCCGTAAAATCCTCCCTGGGATGCCTGCTGGCTGGTACCCACAGGATGAATGGTGTCGGCAAAAGCCATGCCTGCGCCCAGTATCATGCTGCCGGAAATGGCAGCTACAGCTAAAAACGCGCGTACCGGGTGGTGAATAGGGGAAATAGTGCGGGTGATTTCAAATTCGTTTTTCATGATATGACTCCTTTGTTATTTGATGATGGGATGACCATGTTTTGTGGCCTGATGTCATGAAAACATAATGATCTTAGGATTTCCTTAAGACATGCAGGCACGGCAGAATCATGCCCGATTTACATACATTCAAATATTCGTTAGAGTGTGTGTAAATCAGGCAGTAACTGAATAATGTGACTGGTTCAATAATTGAAGATTTCATGCAGGAGGAAATGATGGCTCAGCATACGATTGATATCACCGATGCTTCTTTTGAAACAGATGTTCTGAATGCGGCCAGGCCGGTGCTGCTGGATTTCTGGGCAGGCTGGTGCGGGCCGTGCAGGATGATTGCGCCGCATCTGGATGAGCTGGCGGCGCAATATGCCGGCAAAATGATCGTGGCAAAAATGGATGTTGATGCCAATCCGGTACTGCCAGCCAAACTGGGTATCAGAAGCATTCCCACGCTGATGCTGTTCAAGGATGGCAAGGTTGTGGCGCAGAAGGCAGGGGCACTCAGCAAGGAGCATCTGAAACAGTTTGTCGACGGATACCTTTAAGCGGTTCGCAGGCTTTGAGATATTGATGACAATAAAGTGCCGATATCCCAAATAACAAGGCTGGACAAGGAAAAGAGGATGACACGCGAACTCAGAAACATGCTTTACGAACAGGTGGCCCGTATCGGGAAAGCGGTATCCAGCCCCAAACGGCTGGAATTGCTGGAACTCCTGGCGCAGGGCGAAAAAACCGTGGAAGCGCTGGCAACAGAGACGGGTATCGATATCCGGCTGGCCAGTGCCCATTTGCGGGTACTGCGAAACGCGCGCCTGGTGACGACACGCCGGGAAGGAAAAAACATCATCTACGCCCTTGCCGGACAGGATGTAGCAACGCTGCTGGTCAGGATGCGTGAAGTGGCTGAAGAACATCTGCTGGAACTGAAAATGGCATTGAACCAGATCGTGACCAATCCCGGTACGCTCACCGCATATGGCAGTGAAGCGTTTCTGGAAATGGCCGGCCGCGGTGAAGTATTTGTGATTGATGTCCGTCCGGAGAAGGAGTATGCACAGGGGCATCTGCCTTTTGCGCGTTCCATGCCGGTAGAAGAGATTCTGAAGCGAATCGGTGAACTGCCAAAGGACAAGGAGATTGTTGCCTACTGCCGGGGACCATTCTGCCTGCTTTCGGATACAGCCATTGCGCTTCTGGCCGCTAGGGGCTACACGGTTAGCAAGATAACTGACGGCGTGGCCGAATGGCAGGCTGCCGGATTGCCGGTAGAGGCCATTAAGGAATAACAGGCAGCACAGCACCGGATTTTCCTTTTTTAATACCGGGGAGAAAACCATGAAAGCATTAATCATTTTCAATCGTGACCCATATGACATGACGGATGTCACATGGAACGGCCTCAGGCTGGCCGATACGCTCCGGAAGAACGGGCACGACGTACGGATTTTCCTGATGAATGACTCGGTTGATATGGCGCGTGATGTTTGCAAACCGCCGCAAGGCTATGACCAGGATCTGGTGCAGATGCTCAAGGACCTGATCCGGGATGGGGTAACAGTCAGGGTTTGCGGCACCTGCATGGCGCGTTGTGGTATCCATGCCAACCATCCGTACTTTGAAGGGGCAGAACATTCCACCATGCAGGCATTGTCCGAATGGGTTGTGGACAGTGACCGGATCATCACGTTTTAGCGGCTGGGATATTGTGTATGAAACAGGGGGCTTCTGGCACGGCCCCTTTTGTTTTTCTGAGGCAGTCCGCTCTTTTCGGATGGCATTCGGCTGGTGCCCCTAGCGCGCAGCGCTGTTGCGTGTTTTGAAAAAGCGCAGCCAGCAGGCAATGGCGATAATGAGTGCAGCAATCGAAATCCCCCATACGGTCATGCCTTTTCCATACATGACAAGCGGGACAGCAAGGGATGTCCATATCCCTCCGCCCATGAAGGGTTCATGCAACAGCTGTTTGTAGCCGAAAGCCTCGGCAGCCACCGTTTTTTTATCAGGATCGACTGTGCGAAGCAGCATCAGCCCGGTGGCCGTAACCCCCATCGACTGGCCGAATTCTGCGATGGCGCGCTCAAACCAGGCTTCCTCGAACATGCGGGGAGCGATGTAAATGAGGGTAAAGACATTCCAGATGATGCCGCCCGCCACGAGGATGGAAAGGGGCAGCCAGTAGGCGGCAACAAATTCAAGCCGGATGGATGCGACAGCAGCGACAACCAGAAAATCGAGAGACGCGCCGGTGATGCGCTGCATCTGTCCATGGTTGGCGAGGAAATCGAGCCGCGTTTTTCTGAGGAAAGCCTGCAGCAGGAGTCCGCCGATCATGCAAAGGGGAAAGAGCGGCAGGCTGGGCAGGAATTTGAGGTCCTGCACCGCTGCCGGGGCAACGCTGTCTGCCGCGACCAGCAGTTCCTTGATGCCGTAGCCGATCAGTACCGCAATGCCAACCAGGGCAATATGCAATGCGAGCGAATCCATCGAATCCGAATAGACTGTCTGTTTTCCGGCTTCCGGCTGGGCATCGGGCCGGTATATGCCAAGACGTTCCATTTTGTCCTGGTCCTCATAGGTGCGGACATCGGTGATGTACCCCCTGCGTACCGCTACATTGATCATGATGATGCCGATCACAATGCCGAATACGAGACCGCAGGTAGCGACGGTATAACCCAGATCGGCTCCTTCAGACCAGCCGAGTTCGGAAAAGGTGGCAGCAAGGCCTCCTACGGTGCCATGGCCGCCCTCAAAGCCGATTTCAAGCAGATTGCCAAAGACATCCGGCACATCGAAAAGCGGTGCCAGAAGAAAGATGGCAAGGCCCAGGCCAACCACATACTGTCCCCAGGCAACAATCTGGCCGAAACAGAATTGCGGCGCGGCCAGGCGCCAGATTTTTTTCAGGGGGGTGGCTGCTTCACCCAGGAAAAGCCCGGCAAAGACAATATTGATCAGAAAGCCCGGAAGGTCCGCAAAACCGGCAAACCAGTCCGGCGACAACCATGTGCCGAGTGTGTTGATGACGAGTAATCCGATAAAGCCGCCAATGACAGAGGCAGGCAGATACAGCCGCTGCAGAATGGGCAGGGCTGACCGGAGCGCTTTGCCTGCAACAAGCAGCAGGCAGATAGCGCAAAAAGACATTACAGCCGTCATGTATCTCTCTGGTTGGCGATGCGCGGCGAAAAAACGTGCCTCAAAACACCGGCAGCATTTCCGGTAACATAAAGTCAGAAATGGTAGCGCATATTTTTGAGCCTGTCAGTCAGGATAGCTGTGAGGGATGAGGTTACATGATATGTCTTAAGACGCCCGCTGATATGACGCCCACCAAAACGGTGGGCAGCAGGGAAAAGCGGCATGCGGCAAGCGCGGTGATGGCCAGCGCGATCAGGTCAGCGGGTTTGCCGGAAACGAAGTAAGGCGCTATCACTGAAATGAGCACACAGCCCGGGATGGCGCTCATGATTCGCACCCCGCGTTTGCTCAGGGTACGGTTGCGCAGGGCAATATATCCTGCAACCCGGGTAAGATAGGTGACAACTGCCATCAGGACGATGGTGAGCAGTGTTGAGTTATGAATCATGTTTGCGCGCTCCCCAAAAAGCAACGGCAAGGCCGGTCAATGCCCCGGCTGCCACATACCAGGCTCCCGGCAGGAAGCGGCATGTCAGGGCGGCAGCCAGTAGGCTGGCAAGCCAGGGCAGGGCCGTGCGCTTCCCTTGCCACATCCCCTTGAGCAGGACAAAGAAAACGGCGGGAAATGCCATGTCAAAACCATAGGTTTCCATATCGCCCAGTACCGGACCGAGAATCGCCCCCGATGCGGTGAAGAGTACCCAGCTGAGGTACAGGGTGCCTGCCACGCTCGTATAGTAGGGAAGGGAAAATACCGGTATTTCCCCGGCATCAGCCCGTTTTCTTGCATGCGACAGCCCCAGCGCCCAGCTTTCATCGCACATGAAAAAGAGGGCCAGCAATGCCTTGCGCCGCGGCAAATGCCGGATAAGCGGCGCGAGCGTCGCGCTCATCAGCATGTGACGGCTGTTGACCAGAAACGTCATGGCCACAATCAGCAGGATGTGCGGCGGGGACGACCAGAGCTCAATCGCGGCAAATTCAGAGCCGCCGGCAAAGTTGAGCGCTGTCATCAGGGGAACCTCAACAGCAGAAAGCCCCTTTCGTGAGGCCTGGGCACCCAGAAGAAGCGCAAAGGGAATGAACCCGATTGTTACCGGCAGTGCATCTTTTATACCCTGCCAGGCGTCCTGTTTTTTTGCCGGACTGATCTCTGCGGCGAGTGACATGATATTTCCCTGAAATGATGATGTTTCTGTGACAATTTTGAACGATTTTCAGTGAAATTTTCCTCCTTTTTGCGGGTAAAATGCTTGAATATTTCGAATAAAAATTTAAAAAATTAAAGAAAGTTGATTTTTTATGTCAATAAAAATAGACGCTATAGACCGGCGTATCCTCAACGTATTGCAGGAGGATGGCCGTATCCAGAATGTCGAGCTGGCAAGACGGGTAGGCCTTTCCCCTTCGGCCTGTCTTCGCCGGGTCAGGCTCCTTGAAGAAACCGGCGTGATCGTACGGTATGTCGCCCAGATCAATCCGTCACTGGTGGATGCCGGTTTTACGGTTTTTGCCCGTGTCTGGCTGAAAGAGCAGGATGAAAAGACAGTCAACGGCTTCATCCGGGAAGTGATGGCTATGCCTGAGGTGATGGAATGCCATTTGATGGCGGGGGATAGCGACTTTCTGTTACGGGTGACGGTGGCGGATCTGGATGCCTATCGCCAGTTCCAGATTACCCGCTTGAATCCCATCAAGGACGTGCAGAATGTCAAGACAGACATTCCGATGCAGCAAATCAAGCAGTCATCGCGGATATTGCTGTAAACGGTCAACAAAAAACCTGAAGGAAGGCTTCAGGTTTTTTGCGGGGATGCTGCAACGCCCTTATGCATAGGCATCATCAAAAAAGGCTTTTTCAAGCTGAACCGTCCGCATGAAAAAATCCCGGCAGATATCGGCGTTGGCAGGGCCTACCCTGTCCAGTTCCCTTTGCAGGAAATTCACAAACCCGATGAAATAATCATTGTTGTGCAGGGTGATCCACTCTGTATAGATGAAGTTTTCCGGGTGCGGCTTGGGAGCACGCAATCCCCAATCAAGGTAGACGCTTTCTGCCACGGAAAGCACTGAGATCGCAGCAGCGTAGGAGCCGGATTTTGCCGCTTCCAGCATGATGTCTTTCAGTCCTTTCGTTGGCGCACTGTCCGGCGGGGCCAGTCGGGCGTCTTCCGTGATGCCCAGTGCCTTGAAGGAGCGCAGGAAATAATCGTTTTCATCGCTGCTGATCAT
>JAAZED010000222.1 GCA_012512465.1 Oxalobacter sp.
CCCGATGGGTCTGGCATTATAATCATGAACGCCCAAACATGGCCTTGGGCGGCATCACACCTAAACAGCGGTTGGCCATGACCGCATAACGCTACTTCCGATCCACCCTAAAAAGGGGGGGATTACCCTCGGCTCATCCATTCAAAACCGCTTTATGCCAACCGGGTTGTCGTCAAATACCCCGTGGCAAATGACATGCTGGAGTGAGAGGGTTTTGTGTTGTTGATGAGTGCATAAGGAATAAAAATCTATGGTCACCCTCGTTTTTGCAAGAACTGATTTTAGGTGATGAATTTGGCTTGCTTAAATCTATCCGGCGTCATGATGGAGATGGTTTTCTCCGCGCCTTGATGAGAGTCGCGCCTGGCGGTTCTAAAAAGCCCCGCGGCTTTACCACCTAAAAGCCCATTTTTATGACAGGTTATCCGTCAGGCCGTTGTGCCGTTTACGTCATCCAATTTCAGCTATCGCAAAACCAGGTGGGTTCCTATTTGAAAAATACATAACAGATACAGTAAATTTTTATACTGGCACTACCCTGAATTCAGTATGCTGCGCCGCTACTGCCCATGCTGTTCGAGCCAGCTTGTTTGCCAGTGCGCAAGCCACAACATTTGAGTGACGTCGCAACAACATGGAGCGCACCCATTCCGCCAAGCGCCCTGTCTGCCTGTCGAGACGTTGCATGTAGGCTCTGGCGCACTGGACAAGCAAGCGCCGGATGTTCTTGTCACCGCGCTTGCTGATACCTAAAAGGTGAGAGCGTCCTCCGGTACTGTGTTGTCGCGGCACCAGACCAATGGAGGCAGCAAAGTCTCGCCCCTTTCTGTATTGCTTTGCATCACCGATTTCTGCTGCAAGTACGCTTGCCGTAATGGGGCCAATTCCCGGAATTGTCATCAGGCGCGGTCCAAGATCGTCTTCACCCAATTGTCGAGACAGTTCTTTTTCGATTTCGGCAATCTCTTTGTCCAGGTACTGGTAGTGTGTATGCAATCGCTCCAGCATGACGACAAGCCGTGCTGGCAGGGGGTGTTCTGCCAGTACGGAATGCAGTCGCCGGATAACCGCTTTTCCAATTGGCAGGCTGATGCCGAATTCCAGGAGAAAACCGTGTATCTGGTTACTGGTTTTGACGCGATCCCGAACAAGGGATTCTCTAACACGATGCAAGGCTGAAAGCGTCTGCTGTGCTTCAGTCTTTGGGGTTACGAACCGCATGGAAGGCCGTGAGGCCGCTTCGCATATGGCCTCGGCATCAACGAAATCATTTTTGTTGCTTTTGACGAATGGACGGACAAACTGAGGGGAAATGAGCTTGACTGTGTGCCCGAATGTCGCAAAATGGCGAGCCAGATGATGAGCGCCAGCACAGGCTTCCATTACCACAGTGCAAGACCTGCGAGTTGCGATGAATTCGATAAGCTGTTTACGACTCATTTTTTTACGCAATAAGGATTTGCCTTTGCGATCTTGCCCGTGAATGTGAAAGGTGTGCTTTCCCAGATCAATGCCGATGAGTGTGATGTTGTGCATGATGGCCTCCGTAAAAATGAAATCACCCTGTTAGCGTAACCCGCCAATAGGGTGAGGGGGACCATCTCATTAGCCCCGGAATCCGGGGCTTTCTTCGTAATCAGGTCGAGATTACATCGGCTGAATGTTGGTGGCCTGGGGGCCTTTTTGACCCATGGCTGACACGAAACGCACTTTCTGACCCTCAGCAAGGGTTTTGAAACCCGCGCCTTCAATGTGGGAAAAATGCGCAAACAAATCTTTGCCGTTGTCGTCCGGTGTGATAAAGCCGAAACCTTTTGATTCATTGAACCATTTAACAGTACCTGTTTCCATTTGAAATTCCTTTTAAAAATATAAAACTAGAGCAAATGCCCGTCATGCAAAATAATCAAGAAAGACTAAAGGAACTATCAAAGTACTGCTTGAAATAGAACAACGATGGTACTTAAATCTGGTGCTTGA
>JAAZED010000223.1 GCA_012512465.1 Oxalobacter sp.
GTTACAAAAATATTCAGGTACCTAATAAAAAATGCTTGACACCTGCCGGCAGCAGCAGTAAATTTATAAGGTACCTAATAAAAAAGGAAGTAATAAATGAACAGAAGTAACGCAGAAAAAATATTCCATCACCTGCATCACTGCACAAACCTCATGCACCGCGCGCCTTGTGGCGGGCACGGGCGCGGAAACGGCCACACGCATGGCCGTGGCGGTCATCGCGGGCAGGGACGCATCATCGCCCTCTTGCAGGAGCGGGACGGCATCGGTCAGCGCGAGCTTGCCGAGTTACTTCATATACGCCCCCCCTCCCTTTCCGAACTCCTGGACAAACTGGAGTCAAACGGGATGATCGAGCGCCGCCAGAGCGAATCGGACAGGCGCATGAGCCATGTATTTTTGACCAAGACGGGCCGCGAAAGCGCCTCCCAATTCGAGGCAGCCCGCTAGGAAAGAATGGACATGCTGCTTTCCAGCCTCACCGAAAGCGAGCAGGAAACCTTCTCACAACTGTTGGAAAAATTTGTAAATGGCCTGCAGGACCAGTCAGGCGCTGTGCTGGGACGCGGGCGAGGCGGACGCGGTCGGGGAAATCATGAGCACGGTCCCCGCGTGTGTGGACACGGGCATGGCGGGGAAGGCCATCACGAGTGTCAGTGTGGCAATCCCGAGCGGCGTGGCCGCGGACCGGGCTCCAACCATTTTGGCGAAGAAGGCGCGGACCATCCCGATGGTGGTGGTCGCGGACGCGGCGGACGTCACGGGCATGGGCATGCTCATCACGGATGTTGTGGCGGTGGGGGCCGCGGGCATAAACATGAACGCTGATCCCAGAGCAGATAATTTCTTCTCTCAGTATAAAAGGCGGGGCAACCCGCCTTTTATTTATGGTAGCCAGGGTAGTATTGATTACATGTCCTTCGCTGGTGTTTGAGTCTACGATGAGATTGGCCTTTTAATTGAGGCAATACCCTTCGCATGGTTTTTGTTCTCTACGATGGGATTAGCCCTTAGAGTGAGATAATAAGGTGGGTGATTCACTCTGCCTGTGCGGCAGGCACCAGTCCCGTCAGTGCACTGGCAACAGACAGGATTATCAGGGGGCTTCTTATCTGACGTTGCGTCATTATCTCTGCTCAATTCGTTGTTTTTTCAGGGGCAGACTGTTTTTCATCCAAAACAGTTTTTATCAGTAAATATGGCATTCGACATGTCGCTTTTTACTTGAAACCACATGAAAAAACCGCATTTTCCGTGAAAAATGCGGTAAAAAACAACAAAAACAAGCGTGAAGAGCAGATTGTCGCCCTTATTGAGTCAATTCCTTGATCGGCTTCACAGCAGCGGCTGCCCCGCCTGCGCGCAGAGCATCAATCCGGGCCGCTGCCTGTTTGTGCTTGCGAGCTGCCGCTTTTTCATACCACATCAGGGCCTCATCAATATCCTGCGGCTTGCCCAGCCCCGCTTCACACAGCATGCCAAGAGAGTGCATCGCATTCACATTGCCCCTGTCAGCCGCCTGGGTAAACCAGAAGCGCGCCTGCGTATAGTCACGCTTGATTCCCTCGCCCCGCGCATACGTGAGCCCCGCCATGAATTGCGAGAGTGCATCACCCTGAGCCCCTGCTTTCTTGAACCAGGCCAACGCCTTGGTCTCATCCTTTTTTACGCCACGCCCTTCATCATACATCTTGCCCATATTGCGCTGTGCCAGCACAAAACCCTGGCCGGCTGACTTCTTGAACCAGCCCAAGGCTTCCTTCTCATTTTTTGCAACACCCAGGCCCTCGGCACATATATTGCCGACATTGTTCTGCGCCCCGGCATGCCCGGCTTTTGCCGCGCGCAGATAAGCGGCAAAAGCCAGCTCATACTGCCCGTTGCGAAAATACGCCGCACCATCGGAAAAATCATCCGCCAGCACCAGACCGGCGGACCCGAAAGCCAGCAGTACGACAAAAACGCCTGCCAGCCACCTCGCTGCCTGCCGCCTGACCTTAGGATTTTGTTCCATTCCTTTTCTCCTGATACCTTTACTTCTGGCGCACGCCAAAAAGACAGGGGGCACGTCCCCTGTTCAGCCATTCCAATTGCCATTTGGCAGGCGTGATGCCGTCTTTCTCCGCCTACATGAACCACCGGGCCGCCACCATGCAGTCAGGTGCCACTCCCCAGCCATTGGCATAAGCCATCCCTACGGCAAAGGCAGCCAGCACATGCCCTTTTTCTGCCGTACGCTGGTGCCACTCAAAAGCCTTTTCCGTGTCAGGGGCTACCCCCTTCCCATAAAATACGCTTGGCCAACCATGAATTGGCCCTGGGCGCTGTCAGCCGGAAAGGAAAATGGATAGTCCCTGGCATCACAGACTTACATGCGGTTGAGTTTTTCCCGGGCTTCAGTATTGCCCTGGGCGGCAGCTTTCCGGTACCACTTCACCGATTCCACCAGATCCTGCTTCACAAGAGTGCCAGCCTCATAGGCATTGCCCAGCCACATCTGTGCGGGTACCAGCCCGGCCTCGCCCGCATCTTTTATCCATTTCAGCCCGGTTGCCACATCCTTTTTTACGCCGCTTCCCTCAAGGTACAAGGTCCCCAGATTGAACTGCGCCGGAGCAAAGCCCTGGCGGGCTGCCTTCTCATACCATTTGGTGGCCTCGGCAGCATTCTGTTTTACGCCTATACCCCGGTCATAAAGTCCTGCCAAAGCAAAAGCCGCGCCGGTGTGGGATTGTTCAGCCGCTTTCCGATAAAAAGAAAGCGCCTGGGGCAAGTCCTTTTTCATCCCGCGCCCCGCCTCGGCCATGCTGCCCATATTGAAAAGCCCGTCGGCATTACCCTGTTCGGCCGCACGCATGAACCACTTCACCGCCTCCCTGTCGCTGGCCTTCACCCCGCAGCCGTCACGGTAAAGCGTACCCAGGTTATTTTGGGCGCGGGCATGGCCCTGCTCTGCGGCCCGGGTAAACCATGTCGCTGCCTCCTGTTCATCTTTCGCCGTGCCAAACCCCTCACAGTACATGACACCGAGATTGTACTGGGCGTTTACATCATTCTTCTTCGCCGCCTCGCCAAACCATTTCAGCGCCTGGCTGTCATCGGCCTTGATACCGCGCCCTTCACGAAGCATCAGGCCCAGATTGGTCTGTGCGCTGGCATTGCCCTGCACTGCTGCCTTCTGGTACCACTTCACCGCCTCGGCATCATCTGCCCTCACGCCACGCCCAAACTGGTACATCAGCCCGAGGTTGTACTGTGCGCTGGCATTGCCCGCCTCAGCCTCTTTCATCGTTGATTCAACCGTACCGCCCTGCTGTATCTGCAGGGAAGGCTCCTTGCCGCCCAGCTTGAGTCCCTGCGCAAAAACCGGCGGCAAACACAGCACCGCGCCCACCATGGCGCATGACACAAACCGTAAAACCGTTTTTTTCATTTCATCCGCTCCCAGGCCATCACTTCATGAAGTCCGGCTGTTCAAATGACGCGCTGCCGGTATTTGTATCCACCGTCCCGGAAACAGACGTGGCTCTTCCTTCCAGGGCATTGAGCCGCTCTTTGGCCTTCACATCATCCTGCGCTGCTGCCAGTCGGTACCACTCGATAGCCTTGCCGGTATCCTTTTCCACGTTCCAGCCTTCTTCAAACAGCATACCAAGCGAATACTGGGCATCCGCATTACCCTGGCGCGCGGCTTTTTCAAACCAGTAGAACGTCCGGTTGGCCGAAAAAGGCACGCCCTGCCCGTTGCCGTACAGCCAACCCAGGTTGTACTGGGCGACGGCATGCCCCTGCTCGGCCGCTTTCCTGAACCATTCCGCCGCCTTGGCATAATCTGTTGTTCCGCTCTCGCCCTTGCTGTAGAGGACCCCCAGATTGAATTGCGCCGCCACATCGCCCTGCATGGCCGCTTTATGCGTCCAGGTAATCGCCTGGCGGGTATCTGCAGGCACCCCGTCTCCGGTGATATACATCATCCCCAGCGCAGCGGCAGCGCCCGCATGCCCCTTCCTGGCTGCCGTTTCATACCAGCGCGCCGCTTCAGCATCATTTTTGGCGACCACCCCCTCATACCCTTTCTGGTACATGCCACCCAGTGCATACATCCCTTTGGCATTGCCCGCCTCTGCTGATTTTTTCAACCATTCATAGGCCATCGCCGGTTTTTTCATCCACAGCCCTTCGCCGTAGAGATTCATGATACCCAGCTCATAGTAGGCATCTTCGTAGCCCTGTGCGGCGGCCTGTTCAAACATCTTGATGCCATCCTCGGCATCCTGGTACACACCACGCCCGAAAATATACAAAAGCCCCATTGCGTACTGCGATTCGGCATCCCCCTGCTGGGCCGCCTTGAGATACCACTTGACCGCGTCTTCATCACTCTGGATGACCCCTTCCGCCTTCAGGTACATCTCACCCAGTATCTTCTGGGCCTGTATATTGCCTTTCTTGGCAGCCCTTTCCAGCCAGCGCGCCGCCTGGGAATCATTCTTTGCAGTACCTTTGCCGGCACGATACCAGGTACCAACAATATATGGCGTGTCGCCATAATTCTCATTAGCCGCCCTCCTGTACCAGGAAAGCGCTTCCTCATCGCTTTGCTTCACCCCGATACCGTACTCGTACATCTCACCCATCTTGAAAAGCGCCATCGGAAATTGCTGCTTTGCCGCCTCACGGTACCAGCGCACGGCTTCCCTGCCGCTTCGCCTCGTACCGCGCCCCAGCTCATACATCAGGCCGACAGCCGTCTGGGCGCGTGCATCGCCATCTTCAGCCGCACGCATGGTAAAGGCAAATGCCTTGTCATAGTCCCCACTGGCATAAGCACGGGTACCTTCCTCAAAATCTCCCTGGGCAGCCTGTGCAGCACCGGAAAAGGCAACAAAAAAGGCCGCCGCAAAAAAAGCCGCAGCCCCGCTTTTAAACCCCTTACGCCCAAACCATCCCCTATTCATCGCATTCATCCTCAGCTTCAGTTACCTGCCATGCCCTGCTTTTTTGCCCGTGATCCGGCCTGCGGTACAGTTCCTCCAGCTGGCATTATACTGCGTTCCCCAGACTCAGCTCTCATTAATTTATCGTGAGCAAAAAGCAGATTTTTCCTGTCTGTCAAGGCGCAAGGGAAAAACCGGACGAAGTCGTATCTGGCATATGACGAGTTCCATTTTGAAGCGGCAGCGAAAGTCGGCGAGAAAAATCCGCTTTACAGCAGACCGGCTAATGAGGGCTGAGCCTGCTGCCATCACGCGCTTTTTGAAGTATCCCTTTCGCACGTGGCAGCAGATAGCAAAGAACCACAGAGGCAAGACCAGCCAGCCCCCTGATACAGGACAAAACAACAGGAAAGTATTTCCCGCAGGCAAAAAAAGCATTGTCCCCATCCTGCGGCTATGCCACAATAAACCCCATCGACCCCTTAACCCTTCTTAAACGACAGGTGACCCTATGCCGTTTACCGCTGGAATTGGTGAAAACACTGACAACATGGAAGAACGTCTCATCTTCTATGAAGAAATCTACTACTGGGCACTCCATGGCGAAATCGAAGAGCTTTTCAACGACACGGAAAAATACATTGACCTTCTCGAAGACACCATCTTTACCCCGGAAGAACTCCCGCGACTCATGAAAATGATCGCTGACGCCAAAAAACGCATCGTGGACAACCCCGAAAAATGGGATGAGTTCCTGGCTACCGAGCTCGACCCCGATACAAAAGATGTGTTCGTCACCGTCAACAAAGCCGACTTTATCTCCTTTCTGGACCACTTTGAAAGCATGATCAAAGAAGCGCAGGAAACCGGCAAAAACGTCGTCTTCAAATCGGACAACCCGCTCTCATCCGGCATGGAGATTCACATCATTTGACAGGATGTACCGGCAACAGGACAGCTATGCTGTCCCCTACGTGCTCTCACGCTTATCGCTTTTTCAACGGCAGCTTCGCTGCCATGCCGTCCGCGAAGCGGGGGCATCTTGACACCACATAGTGGTGTCACTTCTCTACTAAAATCCGCGATTGCATCGTAGCCGGGACAGTGAGGAGCGACTGGAGCTTCGCAGACGGCTGTTTGAGCGCAGCGAATTCCGGCTGCCGTCCCTGTCGTGACGAGCTGAACCGGGGACCCTGAAGGGGCAAGGTGCTGCGGTGCCTTTTTTTGGTTACTTCTTTTGTGGCAAGACAAAAAAGTAACCTGCCGTGGGTCAGCCACCCACCTGATGAATCCAATCTCAAGAGCCAATCTCATCGCAGACTCAAACACAAGCAATGGGTAGCCGCCCTAATCTCGAGGACTAATCCCATCGTAGAGAGAAAAA
>JAAZED010000224.1 GCA_012512465.1 Oxalobacter sp.
AGTCCAAAAGCTGATGAAGCAGCTAAACCTGGCATCCTTCATTCGCATCAAAAAATACCGTTCTTACAAGGGGCATGTCGGGCAGGTTGCGCCCAACCTGCTGCAAAGGCAATTTGCAGCAGGGCAGGGATATTCTGCAGCCACTGATTGATTTTTTCCATGCGGTTTACTCCTCTTTGGCCTGATGTGCGGTCTGCTGCAAATGTTGGACAAATCCTTGCAAATGCTGGGGCAGAGAATGCGGCTTGGGCCATACGGCTTCAAATGCGATGGTGATATTTTTTCCGGATTTTGAGGCAATCGGAAAGACCTTTTTGTACCCTGACGAAAGACGGGATTGCGGCAGGATGGCAGCACCCAGCCCGAGAGAGGCCCACTCTTCTAGAACCTGGTAGCTGAGCGCTTCACCGGAATATTCATTCAGCTTTCGCCGGTGGGTTCTGAACAGGTTGCGCGTAGAGCGCGCCAGGCCGCAGGCGTCCGGGACCATGACAAATGTTTCTGTTGCAATATCATCAAAAAGAACCGATTTTTTTTCTGTCAGGGATGGGAGTTTCTTGCCACGGGGAATGAAAAAAAGCGGTTCTTCATAGAGAAAGACGGCATGCCACGAATTTCTGCGGTTTTGCCTGACGCCAAAAACAAAATCCAGCAACCCGTCATCCAGCATTCTGTATAGATCCGCCATATTCTGTTCGTGGAGGATAATTTCCATCTCAGGATTTTTCTGCTGATACCGGCTGATGGTTGATCCCAGCCAGGCAGGGTTGACGAGTGGCGAGGTGCCGATACGAATGACCGGTTTTGCCGGACGGACATAATGCCGGACTTCATGAATCAGGTTTGCCTGTGTGTTCATGACCTGTTCAATATAGGGAAGGATGTGCTCACCAAAGGGTGTGAGAGAGACGCTGCGCGTTGTCCGGGTAAAGAGGCGCTCTTCAAATTCTTCTTCTAACTGGGCAATACCATTGGAAAGAGTTGGCTGGGTAACATAGCACCGCTCTGCCGCAGCCGTGAACGACCCGGTTTCAGCTACTGCCATCACATAACGGAGCTGTGTCAGATTCATATTTATAGTATATGTGAATGAATGGTGGGTAAAAAGACAATTTCTCTTTTGTTTTCCGGCTAAGTATAGTGAATTCATCAGCAAACGGCTGACAAATGAAACGAACAATCTTTCAGGGAGAACGACATGACTTACCTGGAAATCAATCTGAATATCGCCCCTGACAACCGTCCGGCCGCTGCAGATGTTTATAACAAGTACAAGGCGCCTTTTCTTAAAGGGATAAAGGGCGCCCGTTCCAAAGATCTGCTGGTGCGTGATGAAGATGTACAGGTTCTGCACGGTTTTGATTCTGTTGACGATGCGAAGGCTTATCTTTCCAGCGAACGCTTCAATCAGGATGTCGTTGTGGAACTGAAGCCTTATATGCAGAGTGCGCCGGATGTCCGGATTTATGATGTGATTTGACCGGATCGGAAAAACGAATCACTCAGTCACTGTGATCCGATGGTCATATGGAATGGTTTCCATATGGACTTTTTTGTTTGCCAGCGTACATTGTATGAGGAAAACAGCAGGCAATGGGGGTGCCGCTGTCTGCCGGATTTAACCGCCGTCCTTAGCCTGCTTTTGCTGTTCCTGCAGGATCTTGTTGATCTGGCCATGAATTTGCAGAACTTCTCCCTGCGCTGAAATGACCAGCGTTTGCGCTGCCTGGACTTTCAGCATGGCGGCCATTTTTTGCGATTCAGTCCCGGCGTTTTTCATTTCAGCCATGGCCTGGGCCATTTGCTGCTGTGCGACACGAAGGCGCTGTTGCGCTTCTTTCAGCAATTCTTTCAGACGCTCCAGTGTTTCGGCGACAGTATCCGAACTGCCAGTGCTTTCACTGTCGGCGGCTTTTTCTGCGGCTTCTTGCCCGGCCTGCTGGAGAGGGCTTTCTGATTTCTCATTTTTTACCGGCTCATTCTGGTCTGACACGTATCGATCCTTTGCGGCCTCAGAGAGCATCACGGTGGCGCTTTCCGGAGACGAAGTCTTCGGTTCCTTGACGGCGGTTACTGCTGCGGTTG
>JAAZED010000225.1 GCA_012512465.1 Oxalobacter sp.
ATTTAAATATGACGGTTTGTTAAAGTTAGTTATTAGAAATTGGGTGTGTTGATTCAGCGTTTCATCTCTTTGAATTTTCGGATCAGACAGCAGGAAGGGCTTGAGACAGATCAAGGTGGCATGGGAAAAGGCGCAGGGATACATCTGCGCGTCTGCTGCTGCCCGTAGCCGGGAAAAGCGGGGTCTTCCCACTTTCGGTAACCCGACTGGATCCAGCCGTTTCCGTATATACAAGCTGTTTTTCAAAAAAGACAGTTCAAAAGCGTGGTAGGGGAGTCCCAGTTCATACAGGGCAGTATCCAAGGTCATAAGCGCTGATGTTGTCATCAGCACGCGGGTCAAACCCTTCCGGTCTGACAATAGCCGAAAAAGTCCCTCTGACATAAAAAGCCTGTTTTCCATCGTCGATAACGCGCTTGTCTCCTGTTATGGTGAAAGCCAGGTCAAGATAGCCATTGATGATATCTCCGGGTACATAGTGTGCCTTGTCCAGTATCAGGTGCTCGTGGGTGAGGGGGAGGCTTAGCGGCCCGGAGGGGTATATCGGCACCCACGCCAGGGAAGTGAAAAACCTGCCGTTTCTCGCCATAATATCCGTGACAAGATGATAGGCCGGATTCATCGGAAAATGGATATAAAGCGTCCCGTCTTTCACCACGGCCCGGGCTTCGGTGATGAGATGTTCGCCCTGGTGATCCGTTTGGCATGCTGTTTTCAGATGCTGCGCAGAAGGGATGTTTTCCACATTCACAGCCTTTCCTGTTTCTGCCGCGGAAAACGAGGCAGAAAGCATCAAAAGAAAAAAGAGCAGGCAGGTTTTTTCATGGCAGGCAGAGATCTTGCTGTTGCCACAGATTGTAACAGCACAGTGGTTTGTTTTTCATCCGGGAGGCTGGTATGCTCTGATGAGACCCCTTAAAGGAAAGGTGACGCCAATGCAAATTCAGGAAATCAGGACAGTTGCCTGTCTGGGAACCGGCACCATGGGACATGGTATTGCCTTCCTTGCTGCGAAAGCCGGATATGACGTTCGCTTTTTTGGCCGCACAAAAGAAAGCATTGAAAAAGGCATGGCTGACATTGACCGGGCCATCGCGCTTTACGAGAACAACGGCCTGATGCCAACCGGCAGGGCTGATGCGATCAGGCAACGTATCCAGCCTTTTACCAGTGTTGAAAAAGCCGTAGCTGGTGCGGATATGGTGATGGAATCCGTGATTGAAGACCTGGCAGTCAAGCAGTATGTTTTTGCCGAAGCCGAGCGCCACAGCCGTGAAGGCGCCATCCTGGCGACAGATACCTCCAGTCTTTCCCTTTCTGCGATCGCCAGCGGCCTGAAGCACCCGGAATATTTTCTCGGCATCCACTTCTTTACGCCGCCTTATCTCATGCCGGTCGTTGAAGTCTGCCCGATCAGACAGACATTGCCTGCCGTGCGCGAAATGGGTGCCGAATGGGTCAGGTCCCTTGGCAATGAGCCGGTAGTTATGGAAAAAGAAGTGCCCGGCATGATCATCAACCGCATCCAGGCAGCCTGTCTGCGTGAGGCATTTCATATGCTGGAACAGGGCTGGGCAAGTGCCGGGACAATTGACCGGGCAATCGCCATGTCGTTAGGACGCCGCTATGCGGTTACCGGTCCTCTTGAAAGCGCTGATATGGGCGGGCTTGATATTCTCTCCAGTATGCTCACCCAGCTTGCACCCACGCTCTCTGACCGCATCGATGGTGGCCCGCTCATGGAAGCAGCGGTAAAAGCAGGCAATCTGGGCATGAAAACCGGCAAGGGCATCTATGACTGGCCCGAAGAAACCATTGAGGCGCGCCGCAGTGCCCGCGAACAGTCACTCATTGCTTTTCTGAAAGCCGATATGGCGAAAAAAGGCAGATAGGGTCAGGCCTCATTAAATTGCCTGCTGCAAAGCCTTTCAGTGCATCTTTTCGCGTTTTCTTTTTCGCGCGGCGTCATATTTTTTTCGCTCTTCCGGTGTTTCTCCCCACTCGGAATAGCAGATGGCGGCACGTTGCTCCCTTGCCGGGAATTTGTCACGCTCATCTTTTGTCAGCCTGGCGATGCAGCGGGAGATGAACCCCTGTTTTGATTCGCCTTTTTTCGCTTTTGGCATGGGCATGGCGATCTCCTGTGTTATTCATGGGGCAGGTAAAGGCAATTGGAGTCATTCACCGGTTATTGGTTCCCATGGGGGCACAGCGCTTACGCGACAAACCATCTGATTGAGCATGGCTTGGGGTAAAATATTTTCAGCTTTTCAGATTGCAAAGGAAAAACCATGCGAAAAATACTGTTATTCATGATTACTGCCCTTTTTCTGAATGCAGCCTGCGCTGATCCTGTTCCCCCCAGGCTGATGCGCAACCTCAAAGGGCATCACGTTATGCGGGTGTCTTTGCAAAAGGGCACACTCAAGCTCATAACAACCCATGCCGTAGTTAGCCGCGACATTTACGAAAAAGTCATCTCAGAAGGCGCCTGTTCTGTCCTTGTTGCCAATCCGGAAAAGGGCTGGGAAAAGGCCCGGATCGACCGTATTGAAGTCCTGAGCCAGGATGAGCGCCAGGGATATGCCTTTATTGATGCGCGCAACACCTGCCTGGAGTTGGGCAGGATCAAGGATGAAAGCCAGCGCAAGGCTTATTTCACAAAACAGACCTGGATCTGCGCCATGGAAATCTGCGACGATCCCAAACCGGATACCGGCGCAAAAGACAAAAAATAACGGTTGCCGGCACGGCATCCGAAAGAAAACCTGTCCCTGGCAAGGGGCGGGCTTTTTTTATCTGCCCGCATGATGGGTGCTGTCCTTTTACGAGCGCCACATATTCCTGTATGCTAGACAGGGTGGCGTTCGTGTAAAGCCGGGAAAAGGGCTGCCGGGCCTGTTTCCGGCAGATTTCCCTAAAAAACCCTACAGCAGCCTTTTTGAGGAAAATATGTTCAAGAAAAAGTCAGAGAACGGTAAAAGCAAATTCAGCCTGCTGGGTTTTCTCCTGCATCCAGGCGTGAAGATTTTTGGCGGTATCTTTTCCCTGCTGGTGGCGGTGCTGTTTGGCGGCTTTAAGATTTCCCGCCGCAGAAAAAAGAAAGCGACCGAGTTCGAGGCGCAGCTTGCTTCCTCGCTTCTTCTCGTCAAGCTCGAAGATGTCCGCAACCAGCTTGGTGAATTTCAGGTTTGGCTGAAAAAACAGGACCCGGCACAGATGGATGCCAAGGAAACCAAAGTCCGCTATGCGGCCCTGAAAAACCTGTACAGCGAATGGACATCGCATGAAAGGATGGAAGAGATTCTCGGTACCGTCCAGTATGATCCCAAAATCGGCATGAGTGTGTCCAATGGCCTGCACGAGTTGCGCAGCCTGAATATCCTGATGGAAAGCATATTAAGGGATGAACAGCTGGGAACGCCTGATGGGGCAGGAAAACTTGCTATTGTCGATGAACATCTTGTGCGTGCCCTGGAGTTTTTCAATTACATCAACAAGGATCTTGAAAACACCCCGGAAAACAGGCAGATTGATACACTAAAAGACCAGCCCGAGTAATTAAAGAGTATCCGGCATGGGTGAAACAATCGTACTGGCAGGTTTTGTTCTGATATTTATATGGGGATGGCGCCGTGTCTATCTTCATATCATGCGGAAAAGTGCACGGCCATTGATCGCGCACTTGCTGGGGCTTCTCTTGAGCCTTTTCCCGGCCCGTTTCTTCGTCTATGCCGCTTTTGCCATCGCCCCTCCCGCAGGCTCGGAGCCGGTTTCCGACACAAAGACCCTGATGCTGTGCTCACTCTTCGTCGCGTCGATTGCCGGGCTTTATATCCTGACAAGAAAACGTCCGGCAGCACCTGTTGCGTTGCCTGAAAATTTGCCATCCGGCAAAGCCGACCAGGACAAGCCATAACGTACAGTATGCTGCTGAAAAAAGCGATCCTGTTGTATTTCCTGATATTTTGAAAAAGCCTAACCGGTGCGCTGGACTTTTTTCCGGGAATTTATTAATACTATTCCTGCTTGCCTGTCGCCACGCAAAATGCCTGCCAGGCGCATTTCTATAAGGACATCACGGACGAACCAACATAAAGAAAGGGCACAATGCAGACCGAGTCTGATCCGCAAAAAGAATGGAAAGAAAAAACGCTGGCCTATGCCAAAGCGATCAATGACTATGTCGAAAAAGGCACAAAAGACGGATGGGAAAATGCTGGAGATGAGCCGTCATCGGCGGGAAGAGATCATCTCGTTCCTCACCTGCTGGTTGTCTTAAGAGAAGCTAACCGGCTGGGCAAGACCGATCTTTTCAGGGAGTACTGGCCGCCTGCCCATGAGCCTTTTGCCTTTATGCTCGATGAAAACGGCCAGAGTATTCCCATGCTCTGCCTGTTGCCGGATGGTTCCATTCTTGCCAGGATTGGTGCGCCCTATGAAAGCGGGAAGGTGGTCCATATTCAGGGAACAACGGTTGAAACGGTTCCCGGGATCGACTTTTTCGGGTGTTGCCCCAACAAGCGCTACTTTGCCGTTGCTTCAGGCAATGGCATCAGGATTACCGATGGCTGGCAGGGCGAAGAGGTCGCCCTTTGTTCCTGGCCGACAGGAATCGAAGACATTCCCGAAGGATTTTCCGTCGCCCCCCTGAAATCACGCCCGGACCCGACAAGGCTCATCCCTTTCCCGGATGGCAGGCGTGTCCTCCTGGTGAGCGAAGACGGTATATTTGTCCTGTCCCCGGATGGCGCAAACCGCCTTCAGCCAACCCCTGAAGAACTGAAAGAATATTTCTCGTGGTCGCAAAAAGAATATCCTCAAGAAGAGTTGTCGGTTAATGTCTCGATGGAGCATGGCGCGGTTTCGCCTGATGGAAAATATATCGCTGTCGGCGCACAGGATGGCAAACATCATGTATTTGACGAGAGTCTGAAGCTGATAGCAGAAATCGGTCCGCACAATGAGTACCCGCACTATGCGCTTAA
>JAAZED010000019.1 GCA_012512465.1 Oxalobacter sp.
GGGCCGGGCTGACCTTTATTATCATGCCGGTGGTCTTTTCCCACATGGGTGGCGGGCAGTTTTTCGCACTCCTGTTTTTCTTCCTGTTGTTTGTTGCCGCCCTGACATCGTCCGTTTCCCTGATGGAGGTGGTAACCAGCTTCTTCATCGATGAGTTTTCCCTGCCGCGCATTCCTGTGGCGATTGTCATGGCTGTACTGATGTTTATTCTTGGTATCGCCGCGTCACTGTCATTCGGCCCGTGGAAGGGGTATACCCTGTTTGGCATGACGATCTTCAAGATGCTCGATTATGTGACATCGCATCTCATGATGCCTTTTGGTGGCATCATGGTGACCCTCCTGGTTGGCTGGAAAGCCTGCCAGCAGGTTGCCAGGCGTCTTTCTGTCGATGGCAGGCCCCCCCGGTGGTGGCCGCTCATGAAACCCTTCTGCCGCTATGTTGCGCCATTACTCATTTTGCTGGTGCTTTTCCAGAACCTCTGATTTTCACGCCGTGCAGGTGGCAACATTTGTGCTGCATGAAATGACGGTATAAGTGGCTGTCTAAAAGAAGAAAAGCAGGCGCGGCGGTTTGGCTTATTCCTGCAGACCGCTGAAATTTGGCGTTGCGGTAATGATGCCATCCTGATCCAGGACAAATCCGGCCAGGGGGTAATGCAGTGACAGCTGTGCCGTTTTTTCCAGAAAAGTCTCCGATGTTTCATTGAAAAGACCGGTTGAAATAATATCGCCGATCATGGCACTTTCTGTGGCAATACCCAACAGGCGGTTTGTGGCAGGGTGGCCTGTTGCGGGATTCAGGATATGTCCGTACCGCTTGCCGTCAATATCTACAAATGCCGTGCTCTGGGATGAGGTTGAGTAACTGCAGTTATCAAGGTTGAGCGTAAAAAGGGATTCTTCGCTTTCGGGATGGGTGACATTCACCTGCCAGGGGGCATCTGATGAGGTATTGATTGCCCGGATGGTGCTTCCGCCGGCATTGATGATGGCATTGTCGATACCCCTTTCCTGCAGGGCGGCAGCGAGCCGGTCTGTCGCATAAGCCTTGATGAAAGAGCCGGTGATGATTTCCTGTCCTTTGCCGATGCGCACACGATTGCCGCTGATCTCAATGTTTCTGTAATTGATCAGGTGGCGGATGGCATTGATTTCATCGGGCGCCGGTACCCGCCGGATATCGTCCTTGTAGAACCCCCACAGACGAATGAGCGGCATGATCGTGATGTCATAGGCGCCATCAAAAAAAACGGAAAGGTCAATCACCTGCTCAAGCATGCGGATGGTTTCATCATCCACATTAACGAAGCTGCCGGCATGCCGGTTGATTTGATCGATATAAGAACCCGGCTGGTAGGCGTTGTATTTCCGGTCAACGTTTTCCAGCACGGCATACAATTCGTCAAAGAGGGTATCAGGGCAGGCGGCCGGGATTTTGATCCGGATGTGGGCGTGAAAGAGAAAACGGGTCTGTGCCTTGTAAAGCAGGTCCATGAAGGATTATTCCGACCCGGATGAATTTTCAGGCCATTTTTTTTCCAGTGTGGTTTTCTTCTGGTCTTTTTTGCCGGCTTTTTTTGCGTCTTTCTTTTTCTCTGTATCGGCCGTTTTTTTATCCTTGCTTTTGGCTCCCTTGTCTTTGACTGTCTGGGCGTCAGCGTGCCAGCCGACAGCGATCAGCAGTCCGCCAATCATGAATACGGCCGCTTTTTTCAGTAATTGCATCAGATGATTCATGGGTGTACTAAAGTCCTTCGTGCATGAGGGTTAAGCGTCATCATCAATTTTACAGGATGTGACAGAAACGATCCGGTTTTTCCTCATCCGCCATCCATAAACCTCAGCGCATTAATGATAACAATTCTCGTTTTCGTTGACGGCTTTCTGATGTCCCATTATCATCCTTCACATCCGTGTTGAAACCAGATGTTGCTTAAGTATTGTCAGCGAGAGAAGGATCAGAAATGAAACAGAAAATATGGCTGGGGTGCCTTGCCTTTGCCGCAGGCCTTTTGGGTGTCGTGCCGGCAATGGCCGGTGATAATGTCGTCAACCTATACAGTGCCCGCCACTATGAGTCAGACAAGGCGCTGTATGAGGCATTTACGAAAAAAACCGGTATCAGGGTGAATGTGGTCAGTGGCAAGGCGCCGGAACTGATCGAGCGCATCAAGCGGGAAGGGCAGAATACCCAGGCTGATGTGTTTATCACCGTGGATGGCGGTGTACTCAATACAGCGAAAAAGGCCGGCATTCTCCAGGCCATGCCTGCCGGTGCTTTTTCCAAAGAGGTACCCGGCAACCTGCGGGACAGGGAGGATTACTGGGTCGGGCTGACAACCCGCGCCAGGGTGATTGTCTATTCAAAGGAGCGGGTAAAGCCGGAAGAACTGTCCACCTATGAAGATCTGGCTGGCGCAAAGTGGAAAGGCCGCGTGCTGGTCCGTTCATCCGCCGATCTGTATGATCAGTCCCTTCTGGCGTCATTGATTGCCATCGATGGCTATGAAGAGGCAGAAAAATGGGCCGCAGGCATTGTCGCCAACATGGCGCGGCAGCCAAGGGGCAATGACCGCGCCCAGGCAAAGGCGATAGCTGCCGGTGAGGGAGATGTCGCCATCATGAACACCTACTATATCGGCCAGATGCTGCATTCCAAAGATCTGGAAGAGGTACGCGTGGCAAAAAATACCGGTGTCTTTTTCCCGAACCAGAAAACCACGGGAACGCATATCAACATCAGTGGCGCCGGCCTGACAAAATACGGAAAAAATCGCGAAAACGCGATGAAGCTGATTGGCTATCTGCTCAGTGTGCCGGCGCAGGAAGCGCTATCAAACGGCAATTATGAGTATCCGGTCAACCCGAAGGCCCAAAAGCACAAGCTGCTTGATGCGTGGGGTTCTTTCAGAACCCAGCAGATCGATTTCTCACTTCTGGGAGAAAACAACCCCAATGCCATACGCATCTTCAACAAGGTGGGCTGGAAGTAATCCTGCCGGCTGGCGACTCCGGATTAACGGCTGGGTAGCGCTGCATCGCATTTCGCTTTTCTGCATTGCGCTGCCCTTCGTTTTTCTGCTGGTCAGCGTTTTTTCGCCGGCCGGGGCATACTGGGAGCAGGTCAGGGATTACCTGCTGAAAACCTACCTCACCGATACCCTGCTCCTGCTTTTTTTCAGCGGTATCACCTCGGTGGTGCTGGGCGTTTCCCTGGCATGGTGCACCAGTGTGTATGACTTTCGCGGAAAGCGGTTAATCGACATCCTGCTCTTTCTTCCGCTGGCGGTTCCCCCCTATATTGCGGCTTATACTTTTGATGGGATGCTAAGCTATACCGGTGTGGTCCAGACGTTTTTACGTAATGTTGCGGGGCTGTCCGGTGCGTCGGCAAGCTTTTCCGTGCCGGCCATGCCCTTTGCGGTTTTTATTTTTACGATTACGCTGTTTCCGTATGTCCTGCTTTTTGTGAAAACTTTCCTGCATAACCAGAGCGGTTCGCTGCTGGAAAATGCGGTACTGCTGGGGGGAAGCCGGAAAAGGGCCTTCACCCGGATCATTCTGCCGCTTTTGATTCCTTCGATGCTGGCCGGCGGTACTCTGGTTTGCCTGGAAGTGTTAAACGATTATGGTGTGACCAGTTATCTGGGGCTCAACACCTTTACGACGGCTATTTTTGCCGCCTGGTTCGGGATGGGGGATGTGGATACGGCCATCAAGCTGGCAGCCGTTTTACTGGCCATTGTCATCGTTTTTCTTATCATTGCCAGGGGCATGCAGCACCGCAAAAAATATCGCATTGTTTCCAGCAAGGAGCGAAAGCTGACACCAAGGCACGTTAAGGGTTGGCAGGGCGCGGCAGTGATTTCCTATTGTGTTTTTGTGGTGTTTGTTGCGTTTGTCATACCGGTTGCCCAGATGATGGTGTGGGCGATAAAAAGCTGGGACACAGAAAGCTTTATGCAGATTCTCGGCACGATTGGCAATACCCTGTACGTAGGCGGGATTGCGACACTGCTGATCCTGTTTTTTGCTGTTGGCGCGGCCAATGCCAATCGCCTGTTTGCCGGAAAATACACGGCGTTTTCTGCGCAGGCCGCTACCGTGGGGTATGCGATACCTTCTGCCGTCCTGTCGATGGGGGTTGTGACGGCATTTGCTTTTCTTGATGGCGGTGTCCGCCGGCTTTTTCCTGCGCTGGCTGGATTACCGCTCAGCATGACGGTATGTATGCTGGTTTATGCGTACAGTGTCCGTTTTTATTCAATCGGTTATCAGGCGATTGACACCGGTTTTTCCAAAATCGGGCCAATCTATACCGAAGCATCCCGTACATTGGGACTCGGTGTGACAAGGACGTTTTTCAGGGTGGACATTCATATGATCCGTCAGGCGATTATCTCCGGTGCCGGACTGGTTTTTGTCGATATCATCAAGGAGTTGCCATTGACATTGACGTTGCGCCCTTTCAATTTTGATACGCTGGGCACGAAAGTGTACGAATACGCCAACAATGAGGCGATTCACGAAACAGCGTTTCCCTCACTGTGCATTATTGCGGTGAGCGCTGCTGTCATCATCCTGATGCAGCGGTGGGCAAAAAGCGGCAGTACCGCATTTTCAGGATGAGTAGTTTCATGTTTTTATGTATCAGAAATCTGCGTTTTCGCTATCAGTCACCCGGACCCATGGTGCTGGATGGTTTTTCCCTGGACGTCGATGAAGGCGAGATTGTTGGGGTGGCGGGAGAAAGCGGGAGTGGGAAAAGCACGCTGTTAAGGCTGATTGCCGGTCTTGAGAAGCCATTGTCCGGCGAGATAGTCATGGATGGGCAACTGCTCGCCGGTGATACCGTTTTTGTTGAACCTGAACATCGGCAGGTGGGGCTTTTCTTTCAGGATTATGGATTGTTTCCGCACCTGACGGTCCGGAAAAATATCGAGTTTGGCCTGCATCGTCTGGATAAGGCGGCACGCCGTGTGCAGACGGAAAAGATGCTGGCGTTAATCAAGATGCCGGAACTTGCCGGCCGCTATCCGTATGAATTGAGCGGTGGCCAGCAGCAGCGCGTGGCGCTGGCGCGGGCACTGGCTCCCCGCCCCAAGGTATTGCTTCTGGATGAGCCATTCAGCAATCTGGATGCCGAACTGAAGGAAACCATCCGGCAGGAGGTCAGGGCGATTCTGGAATCAACGCAGACAACCTGCCTTCTTGTTTCGCATGACCGATCGGATCTGGAAGCGGTTTGCGGACGGATTATTGAGTCTCCCGCACCCTGACGGCCATTTTTTTTTGTTTAATTCCTCCTTTTTGATGAAATTAAATGCCCAGATGATTGACGGCAAAATCTAAATGATATAGATTCTCATTTAGATTTGGCTCTGCAAAGAGTTGAAGATAATGTGTTTGAAAATCCGTAATAAAAAACAATTGAAAATGGAGACTGATAATGAAAGGCAGTAAAAAACTGGGCAGGCTGATTGCAGCTTCTGCCGTGGCAGTTTCAGCCCTTGCGCTGAGCAGTTCTGCTTTTGCGGCAGATTTTGAAGAATTCCCGCTGGGTGATGCCAAAGTCGTTGGACCGCTGAAGGTTGCTGGCGTTTACTTCCAGCCGGTTGACATGGAGCCCGCTGGCCAGGCCGGTCTGCCTGCATCCAAATCCGATATGCACATCGAAGCCGATATCTCTGCAGCAAAAGACAATAATCTGGGTTTCGAGGAAGGTGATTTTGTTCCCTACCTGACCGTGAAATACCGCATCCAGAAGCAGGGCGGCAAGCTGATTGAGGGATCTTTTATGCCGATGAGCGCGAGCGATGGCCCGCACTACGGCAACAATGTCAAGCTTGATGGTCCGGGCAAATACAAAGTGACGTTCATTATTGATAATCCGGAAAAGCAGGGATATCTGCTGCACGTGGACAAGGCAACCGGGGTAACCGGCCGCTTCTGGAAAAAACCCATCGAAGTCAGCTGGGATTTCAACTACATTCCACGCGTCTGGTAATCGCGAAAGCGCTTCATTTCCGGAAAATCCCCGGTAGTTTTAGTCCTGCACGTTGAAGTGATAGCAGCACCTCAGGAAAGCTGATGGCGGCAATCATCAGTTTTCCTGTTTTTGTTTCATGAAATCAGGACGCAGGGGAATTTTCGGGAAAAGAGGATGAACGAATATGTTGCAGTACCTGATTAACGTCACGTCTACCATTCTGCCGGCGTTGCTGCTGGCGGGGTTGTTGTCAGGTCTGATCAAAAAACAGAATGCCTGGCCGCTCAGGAGATACCTGGCTGGCGGCATTCTCTTCGGCAGTATCATCGCAATGATACTCGCTGTCCTGCGGCTGTCGACCGGTTTTGTTATCCGGGAGCTTTATAATGCGCCGCTTTTGTTGCTGATGATTGTGGCAGAGGCCGTGCTGCTGTTATGGCTGTTCGCCCTCAGGAAAAACATGGATTTCTATACGGGAAGGCGTGCCGCCATTCTCGTTTTTGTGCTGGGATTTGTCTGGTCTGCCTTTGCCTTGCCGGATATGGTGCTGTACCCGTTCGAGTTTGATGTGGGGATGGACTCCATTTACAACCAGGCGTTTTTGAACAAGGTTGCCGGTTACCTTATTGCACTCGTTGTGGCCTCTCTGGCCGCCTTGTCGCTTTTCCGCCTGAGTGTGCGATATGGTGAAAAACTGTTTGCGCGAATCTTTTTTCTTGCCACCGCCATTTCCGCACTGTGGCATACGCTGCTTTTCTTGCAGATCGCGGTGTTGCGGCGCTGGGTACCCGATTTTTCCTGGCTTGTCGAGCTGGTCATGTACTCGCTTGCGTATCAGAATGCCTTCCTGTTTGCCCTGCTGGGGCTGGCTGTTTATGCCGCTGCCAGCAGTATACGAACGAGCAGAAGGGCTGTGATTGATGGCCCGAACCCCGCGCTTCAGCGCAAACAAAAAATTGATGTCAAAAGACAGGTCCGCTGGGCGGTACTGCTGTTGTTGACGGTGCTTGCGGTATTTCTGATCCGGACCGTGGGTGTTGAACTCAACAATCAGGTTGTCGAATTGGCACCCCCTGTTGAGTTGGCGCCGGAAGCGGGAAAAATCGCCATCCCGGTTGAAACTGTCAATGACGGGCATTTGCACCGCTTTGGCTATACCGCCGAGGATGGCACGCAGATGCGTTATATCGTCATCAGGAAGGGAGAAGGATCATTTGGCGTCGGGCTGGACGCCTGCGATGTCTGCGGTCCGAGCGGGTACTACGAAAGGGATGGACAGATTGTCTGCATCCTGTGTGATGTTGTCATGAATATTTCCACGATTGGGTTTAAGGGCGGGTGCAATCCGGTGCCACTGGAATATGTCCTGGAAGACGGCAGGCTCGTCATCAAAACTGCTGATCTGGAAGCAGAAGCGCATCGTTTCAGGTAGGAGGGATAGCCATGTTTTTACGAATGCTCCGATGTGCATTGCTCAGACAGAAAAGAAAGCTTGTCATGATTGCCGTGACGATGGCGCTGGGCGTTTCGCTCTCAACCGCCATGCTCAATGTGATGATGGATGTCGAGGAAAAGGTGAATCAGGAGTTGAAGGTCTACGGCGCCAACCTGAATGTGGTGCCCCGGGGCGCATCGCTTCTTGGTGATCTTTACGGGATTGAGGATGGCGCCGGGATTGCGGACAAATATATTCTCGAAGAAGAACTGCCGAAGATGAAAACCGTCTTCTGGGCGTACAACATCGTGGACTTTGCGCCATACCTGGAAATGCCGGTTTCTATTGATGGAACCGATGCAAAAATCAGCCTGGTCGGGACCTGGTTTGACAAACATCTGGACCTGCCGACGGGATATGCCATCAATACCGGTATCAGCAAGCTGAAAAGCTGGTGGGAGGTATCAGGAAGCTGGGTCAGGGATTCTGATAAATCGGGCGCCATGGTCGGCAACCTGCTGGCGGCAAAATTCAGGCTCAGCCAGGGAGACCGCCTCACGCTCAGGACGCCCGATGGAAAAACGGCAGAGCTGGTTATTCGTGCAACCCTTCACAGCGGTGGCCCGGAAGATGAGCAGATATTTGTGCCGCTCCAGATGGTTCAGGCCTTATCCAATCGGGAGGGGCTGGTTCAGCGAGTGGATGTGAGTGCACTCACAACACCGGAAAATGAACTGGCACGGCGCGCAGCAACCGATCCGGCCAGTCTGACACGCAAGGAATGGGATGCATGGTACTGCACCGCTTATATCAGTTCAATTGCCTACCAGATTGAAGAAGTCCTGACCAATGTGCGGGCCAAGCCGGTACTGCAGGTGTCCGAATCCGAGGGCGGCATCCTGAACAAGATCAAGCTGCTGATGCTGCTTCTGACAGGGATGAGCATGCTGTGCGCTGCCCTGGGGATTTCCAATCTGGTTACCATGAATGTGATGGAGCGCAACAAGGAAATCGGCATGATGAAAGCCGTTGGCGCGACGGATATGGACGTCATCCTGCTGATTATGGGTGAAATCCTTCTTACGGCCATTATCGGTGGATGCGCAGGATATTTTGCCGGTCTGGGGTTTGCGCAGATGGTCGGTTATACGGTGTTCGGCGCCAGCGTGGATGTGCAGCCGATCGTTATCCCTGTTGTCGCCATGCTTTCTGTTCTCGTCACCATCCTTGGCAGCCTGCCTGCTCTGCGGATGCTGCTGTCCATGCAGCCAGCAGAAGTGCTTTATGACCGGTAGGGAGAAGGCATCATGAATAGAAAATCAGCACTGTATTTCCGGATGCTTTTTCGTGCGCTTTCACGGCGTCTTTCCCGGATGTTTATTGCCGTACTGGCTATTGCCATCGGGGCAACGGTGCTTTTTGGCATGCTGACCATCTACTATGATATTCCCCGGCAACTGGGGCGTGAGATGCGCTCTTATGGCGCTAACATGATTCTGGTGCCGTCTGCTCAAACCGGCAATATGGATCTGGAGGATGTAAAAAATGCGGTAGCGGTACTGCCGGAAAGCAAGGTAATCGGCGCTACGCCCTACCGCTACGAAGCCATGCGCATCAATCGTCAGCCCATTACTGCTGTGGGAACCGATTTTGCCCAGGCACAGAAGACCCGCCCCTACTGGCAGATAGAGGGGGAGTGGCCAAAAGCCGAAGATGAGATTCTGATCGGCACGGATATTGCACAGTACACGCAGCTTCGTCCCGGTGCCGAAGTGAGGATGAGCGGGCAGACAAAAGAACACAAGCGTTTCGGGGCGAAGATGAAGATTGCCGGTATCGTCAGGACCGGCGGCCCGGAAGACGGCTATGTCTTTATGGATCTGGCGGTACTGGAAATGCTCATGGAGACGCCTGATGAGGTGGAGGTCTTTGAGTTGAGTATTGCGGCACCGGCAGAAGAACTGGTCTCCTTTGAAGAGCAGATCCGGCAGGCGGTGCCGGAAGTCACGCCTCGCCTGGTCAAGCGGATTACCCAGTCCGAGACGATTGTCCTTTCAAAGCTGCAGACGCTGGTTTATCTCGTGACCATCGTCATGCTTTTTCTGACACTGATCTGCGTGGCGACCACCATGATGTCGATGGTAATGGAGCGGCGCAAGGAAATCGGCCTGAAAAAAGCCATCGGCGCGGAAAACCGCAGCATCGTGATTGAATTTCTGGGAGAAGGGGTTGTGCTCGGGCTGGCTGGCGGCATCATCGGGTCAACGTTCGGCTGGTTTTTTGCCCAGCAGGTCAGCATGAGCGTTTTCGGGCGCAGCATTTCCTTTGATCCGCTTCTGGTACTGGCAACCATCGTGATATCACTTGTTGTGACAATCGTTGCCTGTATCCTGCCCATCAGAAGGGCTATCAGCATTGAACCCGCCATTGTGCTGCGGGGGGAATAAGAGGGTGTAATGAATATACTGGAACTCGACGACGTATCAATGATTTATGGCAGCGTGAAAGCGTTGCAGGACGTCAGCCTGCATGTGGCGCCCGGCGAATGGATTGCCATCATGGGACCTTCCGGCTCCGGCAAGACGACCATGATGAATCTCATCGGTTGCATGAACAAGCCATCCAATGGTTCTGTGATCCTGGACGGAGAGGATCTTTCCCGTATCAGTGCACGGGAGCTGACCGCCATCCGGCGAGACAAGATCGGCCTTATTTTCCAGCAGTTTCACCTCGTTTCCTACCTGACGGCACTTGAAAACGTGATGATGGCCCAGTATTACCACAGCATGGTGGATGAGGCGGAAGCCATGGAAGCGCTTTCCCGTGTCGGATTGGGTGAAAGGGCGCGGCCCCTGCCCAGCCAGCTTTCCGGCGGTGAGCAGCAGCGTGTCTGTATTGCCCGGGCGCTGATCAACCATCCCAGGTTGATTTTAGCGGATGAGCCTACCGGCAATCTTGATGGAGACAATGAAAACATCGTGCTGGATATTTTCCGGCAGCTTCATAAAGACGGCAGTACCATCATTATGGTCACCCATTCACCGGAAGTGGCGGCACATGCCCAGCGGACGATCGTGCTGGAACACGGCCGGGTGGTAAACATGACAGAAAACCAGGCCGTTTTGTAACGTTATCGCAAGGAGAAAGCTCATCATGACAAACCGCGTTATCACGAGCCTGGCTTTTATTGCGCTGGGTCTTTTGACGGCCATCCTGCCCCATACACTTTTTCATGTCTGCACAGGAACCATTGAAGCTGTATCGGGTATGCAAATCCCGATGAAATGCTTCTGGACTGCCCGGGTGGCAACAGGGCTGGGCGTGCTTTTCTGCCTGTCCGGCATCCTGCTTTATTTCAGCAAAACGGTCCTGGTCAGGCTGGGCATCAGCCTGATGATTTTCATGAACGGTATCCTGCTGGCAGCGGTTCCCACTATTCTGATTGGCGTATGCCATGCAGAAACCATGCCATGCCGCATGGGAACATTGCCCGGCCTGCTGGTACTGGCTGTGCTGATCATCATTTTCAGCCTGGCCAATCTGCTTTATCTGTCCCGGCAATCGAAAAACGGTATCCAGCCATGAACTCACGCCCGCTGACCACCTTGCGCATTGCCCGGGAAAACCTGGCGCAGCGCCCTTTTCGTACCGCCGGGCTGATATTGATTGTGCTGGTTTTTTCCTTTCTTCTTTTTGGCGGTTCCATCCTGATTGAAAGTATTCGCACAGGTATTAATAGCATGTCCCAGCGGCTGGGAGCCGATTTGATGGTGGTGCCGCATGGCTACGAAAAGCAGTTGCAAAGTGCGCTGTTACGGGGTGAGCCGAGTTCTTTTTATCTGGAACAGTCACTGGAGCAGAAGATCAAAGCCATGGATGGGGTCGACAAGGTGTCTTCCCAGATTTTTATTGCGTCGCTTCAGGCCGCATGCTGCACATTGCCCGTTCAGTTGATTGGCTTCGATCCCGAAACAGATTTTATTGTTACCCCCTGGATAAAAAACAGCCTGTCCCGTGAGCTCACCGATGATGAAATCATCGTCGGCAGTAAGATAGAAGGCGAGCCGGGCGGTCATATCACCTTTTTCGGCAAACGCTATCGTATAGCGGCGCGGCTTGACCGTACCGGCATGGGATTTGACACTTCGGTTTTCCTGAAACTCGATACCGCCAGAAACATGATCAGAAAACTCGAGATTGCCCCGCTTTTTGATGTGAAGGATCTGGACCAGGTTGTCTCATCTGTCATGGTTAAGGCGAAAGCCGGCCAGGATACCCGTGCACTTGCCAACACCATCCTGCAGCGCCATGCCATGGCGTTCAATCTTGATATGGTGATGTCCCGGACCATGATGAGCGACATTGCCTCCCGCCTGCAGTCTTTTTCCCTGGTCATGTATGCGCTGGGCGGGTTGCTCTGGCTGTTGGCAACTGGTGTTCTCATGCTGGTTTTTTCCATTGTCGTAAACGAGCGAAGGCGCGAATTCAGCCTGCTGCGTGTGCTGGGCGCCAGCAGGAAAAAACTTTCCGGTATTCTCATGACAGAAGCATTCCTGATCAGCCTGGCAGGATCAATCGGCGGCCTTTTTTTATCGGCACTCATTGTTTTTTCCTTCCGCACACTGATCAGTAATATGATCGGCCTCCCTTTTCTTTTGCCGGCGTTCCCGAAAATCGGGCTGGTTTTTCTGCTGAGCCTGCTGGTGTCTGCTGGTATCGGGCCGCTGGCCTGCCTTTATTCAGCCTGGCGTCTGGGAAAAGGTGATATCTATACTGCATTGCGGGGAGAGTAATGATGCTGGAACTGATTGGTGTCGGGAAAAACTATCTGCGTGGCGGTGTTCCCTTTGCTGCGGTGGACGATGTCAGCCTGAAGATGGAAAAAGGAGATTTTCTCAGTATTGTGGGACGTTCCGGCAGCGGGAAGAGCACCCTGTTGAACATGATTGCCGGTCTCTTAAAGCCGGACCGGGGAGAAATCCGTTTTGCGGAGCAGGACATTGCCCAACTGGATGACCGGGCCATGTCTGCGCTTCGCAATGCGCGCATTGGCTACATCCCGCAGGGGGCCAGCCTGCTGCCTAATTTCACCGTGACAGACAATATCCGCCTGCCCTGGTATCTTTCCGGCAAGCGCGAAACGGATGCAAGTGGCCGGGCGCAGTATCTGCTGGGTGAGGTGGGCCTTTCCCATCTGGCCGATGCCTATCCGGCCCAGCTTTCCGGTGGTGAGATGCGCCGTGTGGCCATTGCACGGGCGCTGATCAATACGCCCGATCTGCTTGTTGCTGATGAGCCAACCAGTGACCTTGATGCCGTTTCCATACAGGATGTCATGGATCTGCTGGCCAGGATTCATCAGCGGGGAACGGCCCTCCTTCTGGTTACCCACGAACTCGATACCGTTGCTTACAGTGAGCGGGTGGCACTGATGCGGTCCGGCCGCGTGCTTGAGCTGGAAAAAAGCGAAGCGACAAAAACATCACTGATCACCCGGCTGGCAGAATAAGGCGGCAGACAATGTGATAGCATATTTCAGCATGCAGTTCCTTGCTGCTTTTTTTCTCATGCTGATATGCCCAGGATAAGCCGTCTCCAGATTATTGAGTCGCCCGCCGCGCTGGCTGACCGGCCTGCTGCGCTTGATACCGATCTTGAATGGGTAAAAAAACGCGGCGTTGATGTTGAGCGATTGCCTCAGGATGCCTCGTCACCCGCGCCCATTTCCCTTTCCGGCCCACTGCCACTGGTTTTTGTTGATGGCAATATGGCCCTGTCCGGCCGTTATCCCACCCGAGAGGAGATGGGGATATGGATGATGTTCGGCTTTGTCTCCCCGAATGACAGTAATGGCGGGCCGCGTCTCTGCACGCTTTAACGGTTTCAATCCTGTGGCTTTTTGACGGAGGCCTGGCAACCTGTTTTTTGCGTTTTGTTGATGCCGGACAGGAGGGTATTTCCTTGTGTCAATAGAAAAATGAGAAGATTGCTGGCTGTTTAGTCCCGGCCTTTGATGGCACAATCATGTCATCTGAATGGAAGGAAATATTATGTGACAGATTTTACACAGCAGCGCCACAACAACAGAGGCAGTGCGTCGAGCAATACAAAATAGTCAAGA